>CBFDVE010000041.1:0-11992 GCA_965613205.1 uncultured Rhodospirillaceae bacterium | reverse complement strand
CCTATATTGTCGATGAAGTGGTCCATTACTGCGTCGCCAACATGCCCGGCGGTGTCGCCCGCACATCGACCTTCGCGCTTAACAACGCGACCATTCCCTTCACCGTGGCCCTGGCCGACAAGGGCTACCGTCAGGCATTGCAAGATGATCCCCATCTGTGCAACGGCCTGAACGTGCACAAAGGGGCGATCACCTACAAAGCGGTGGCCGATGATCTGGGTTATGATTATCATGCACCGCAAGACGTGCTTGGCTAATTTATCCAAAGGACTGCGCCCCATGAACCACGCCCCCAATTCCAACGCCGCCCGGGATATAGCCTATTCCCTGCACCCTTACACCAACCTGGACGTTCACCAGGAAAAAGGGCCGTTTATCATCACCCGCGGCGAGGGCATTTACGTTTATGACGATCAGGACAACCAGTACATTGAAGGCCTGGCCGGATTGTGGTGCACCGGGTTGGGGTTCAGCCAGAAACGGCTGGCCGAAGCGGCCAAGAAGCAGATGGACCTGCTGCCGTTTTCCCATTTGTTTGCCCACCGCGCCACCCTGCCGGTGATCGAGCTATGCGAACGCCTGATCGGCCTGGCACCACAATCCATGGGCAAGGTCTATCTGGTCAATTCCGGTTCGGAAGCGGTCGATACGGCGATGAAAATGGTCTGGTACTATCACAACGCCATCGGCAAACCGAAAAAGAAGAAAATCATTTCCCGCCTGCGCGCCTATCACGGGGTCACCGTCGCCGCCGGTAGCCTGACCGCCCTGGCCTATGCCCAGGATGGCTGGGACCTGCCCATCGACCGGATTTTGCATTGCGATACGCCGTGCTATTACCGCTACGGGGAAGACGGTGAAAGCGAACAAGAATTCGCCAGCCGCCTGGCCGATAACCTGGATAAACAGATTGAGGCCGAAGGCCCGGAAACGGTCGGTGCGTTCATCGCCGAACCGGTCATGGGGGCGGGCGGTGTGATGGTCCCACCGGCCACGTATTTCGAGAAAATCCAGAAGGTCCTGAAAAAACACGAAGTGTTGTTCATCGCCGACGAAGTGATCACCGGCTTCGGTCGCACCGGCCAGATGTGGGGGTCGGACACCTATAACATCACGCCCGACATCATGACCTGCGCCAAGCAGTTGTCATCGGCCTACCTGCCCATCGGGGCGGTGATGATAACGGACGCCCTGTATGACGTATTCGTCGAACAGAGCAAGGTTCTCGGCGTGTTTGGCACCGGCAACACCTACGGCGGCCACCCGGTCGCCGCCGCCGTGGCGCTGGAAACCCTGAACATCTACCAAGACGACGACATCATGGGCCATGTGGCCGATGTTGGCGTGCACTTTCAGGCCCGGCTGGCGGAACTGGGCGAACATTCTCTGGTTGGCGAGGCCCGTGGCGTCGGCCTGATCGGCGGCCTGGAACTGGTCGCCGACAAGCAAAGCCGGGAACAATATCCGCCCGCCAGCAAGGTCGCGGTCATGGCGGTGGAAAAAATCCTCGGCCATAATCTTGTTTTGCGAGCCCTGCCCGGTGACGCGATCGGCATTTGCCCGCCGCTGATTATCAACAAGGACGAAATCGACGATATGTTTGATCGCATTGGCCGGGGGTTGGACGAAACCGTCACGGCCTTGACCTGAAAATTCCGCTTTTTGATTTGAATTTTCGCAATTGATGCCCACATGCTATGGTTGGGAGAGTAGGTAACCATTTCGATTGGTTTGGGCGGGAATGAGCAGTCGTAATTCACCCAGGATCTATATCGTCAACAGCCACCAGGAGCACCGGGAACAGCTTCATAAGGTGTTGGCGCGCCTGTATAATGTGATATCGTTCGAAGATAACCAATCGGTTATCGAGGCCATGCGCCTGAAGCTGCCCGATCTGGTCATTGTCGATGACCGGGTGCTGGAAAATGGCCGTGGCTGCCTGACCGACAAACGCAACGACGAGGCCCTGAGCGGCGTACCCTTTATTATTACCGGTAATTCGTTGCCGGCCGATGTGCTGGGCCCCGACAGCGCTTCGGAACTGGATGCCTATCTGAGCCGACCGTTTTCCAAAAACCAGTTGTTCACCCGCATCGGCGACCAGTTGAGCCGTGGCACAGAGCAAGCCTGGGAGCAACTACCCGACCTGGAAAAATCGGCCTTACAGCGCACGGTGGAGGATTTTCTTGTCCTGTCCGACGCCATTGAGGCAAAGGAGCCGCTCAACATCAGCGAAACCAGTGAAAGCTGCCAGCCCCTGGTCGAAGCGATTAATAACAACCGCATTCAAGGGGTGCTGGACGGGGTTAAGGGCCATCATAATTATACTTACGTTCATTCCCTGCGGGTTGCCACTTATCTGTCCGTATTCGGCCATGCGATTGGGATGCGCGACGACGAACTGCTGACCCTGTCGACCGGTGGATTGTTGCACGATGTGGGCAAAATGGTGACGCCCCAGGATATTCTCAACAAACCAAGTAAACTTGAAGGCGACGACTGGGAAATCATGAAAAGTCATGTGGACCACACCAAGGATATTCTTGACCGCACCCCCGATGTCAACGCCGGTATCGTCATCATCGCCATGCAACATCACGAAAAACTGGACGGCACCGGCTATCCCCAGGGCCTGGCCGGCAAAGAATTGAGCGAACTGGCCCGCATGGCCGGGATTGTCGATATTTTCAGCGCCCTGACCGACGAGAGGGCCTACAAACCGGCGTTTCCGGCGGAAAAGGCGTTCGCCATTCTGGCCGATCTGGGTGACAAGATGGATCAGAAACTGATTAAAGTCTTCCGCCACACGTTGGAAACCGCGCACGTTTACGCGCACGTTTAGTAGTGGGGCGGCGGCTGGTGGGCATCGGGGGCACCGGGCAGGTCGGCTTCCAGGCCTTCGATCTTTTCCTTCAGGCGGGCAATCTCGCGGGCCTGGCTGTCAATCACCCGCCACTGTTTGGCCACTTCATCGCTCAGTGCGCTGTCGGTAAGATCGTTGTGGGCGGCGCTTTCTTCGAGCCGGTCCAGACGTTTTTCGATGCTGTCGGTCATGGCGAAATAAACCACGGGGGCCTCGCCAGATCAACAATTCCTTGCCTTCCCGTCGGGCAAAGGGCACATAAGGTTCTTGCCTCCAGGAGAATTCAGCGACCGTGACGGAAACCCCCGAAAACGAGACACCCAAATCGACCAGTCCCCGTGCCGTCGAATACGCCCTGTTGCTCAAACCACGGGTCATGTCGCTGGTCGTTTTCACGGCCTGGACCGGGCTGATGATGGCGCCTGGGACGATTGATCCGCTGACCGCCGGTCTGGCTATTTTCTTTATCGCCATCGCCGCCGGGGCCTCGGGGGCGATCAACATGTGGTACGACCGGGATATCGATGTAGTGATGGAACGGACCCGCAACCGGCCCTTGCCCGCCGGCCGCCTTGACCCGCTGGAAGCATTGGGTTTCGGCAGTTTCCTGGCCGTCGCCTCGGTCGCCGGGATTGGCATTTTCGTTAATGTGGCGAGCGCCGGCTGGCTGATGGTGACGATCCTGTATTATGTTTTTATCTATACGGTGTGGCTAAAGCGCCGGACGCCGCAAAATATTGTTATTGGCGGTGCCGCCGGGGCCTTTCCGCCGATGATCGGCTGGATTGCGGTCAGCGGCGGTGTCGAGCCCAATGCGATCATTTTGTTCCTGATTATTTTCGTCTGGACCCCGCCCCACACCTGGGCCCTGGCCCTGTTCCGCAGTGCCGATTACGAACGGGCCGGAATCCCCATGATGCCGGTCGTCGTCGGTGCCCATAAAACCAAGATTCAGATGCTGATCTACACTATCGCCCTGGTCCCCGTGACCCTGCTGCCGGTGCTGGTCGGCATGTCGGGACGGATTTACGGAGTCGCCGCCGTGAGCCTTGGTATCGCCTTTGTCCGGCACGCCATTATTGTCTTGAAAAGCGACGACGACAAAGATGCCCGCAAGATGTTCTTCTTTTCGATCTTCTATCTGTTCCTGGTCTTCGTCTTCCTGCTCGCCGACAAGGCGATACTGGCCTGGTGGCCAAACCTGTTCGGGCCATGAGCAACAAAGCCTACAGCGATCTGGAAGACCGCTTCCGCCGCATTCTGACTTTGCGCGATGTCAGCCAAATCCTGCAATGGGATGGCTCGGCGATCATGCCACCGGGCGGAGCGGCGGGCCGGGCCGATCAACTGGCCGAACTGGAAGCCATCCGCCACGGCCTGATAAGTACGGCGAAAACCAGCGCCTTGCTGAGCGAAGCCGAACAGCTGGGCAATCTGGACGACTGGCAGGCGGCAAACCTGAAAGCCATGAAACACCTGTGGGTTCATGGCACGGCGCTGACCGAAAAACAGGTGGTCGATTTGTCCCGGGCGTCGAGCGCCTGCGAGACTGTCTGGCGTACCGCCCGTGCCGGGGCCGACTTCGCCGCCGTATTGCCCTCACTTGAAAAGCTGGTGACCATGGTCAGAGAAGCGGCCAAGGCCAAATCCGATGCCCTGGGACTGAGCCTTTACGATGCCCTGCTCGACCAATACGAACCGGGGGGCCGCAGTGACCAAATCGATCAACATTTCGCCGTGCTGGAAGATTTCCTGCCCGGATTCCTGGATCAGGTGCTGCAACACCAGCAAGGCCAGCCTACGGCCCGGCGACCGCCAGGCCCGTTCCCGGAGGCGGCGCAACGGGCGCTCGGCCTGAAATTGATGACAGCACTCGGTTTCGATTTCGATCATGGCCGCTTAGATACCAGCCTGCACCCGTTCTGCGGCGGCACCCCGGACGATGTGCGCATCACCACCCGCTACGACGAAGACGATTATTCTTCGGCCCTGATGGGGGTGCTGCACGAAACCGGTCACGCCCTTTATGAACGGGGCTTACCGGCCAACTGGCGCTATCAGCCGGTCGGCGACGCGCTCGGCATGGCGACCCACGAAAGCCAGTCCTTGTTAGTGGAAATGCAGGTCTGCCGCTCCCGGCCCTTCCTCGACTTTGCCGCCCCGCTGATCGCCGAGGCCTTTCATGGCACTGGCCCGGCCTGGCAGCCTGATAATCAGTACAGATTGCTGACCCGGGTCGAGCGCGGTTTGATCCGGGTCGATGCCGATGAAGTGACCTACCCCTTGCACGTTATCCTGCGCTATCGCCTGGAAAAGGCAGTGATCGGAGGAGACCTGAATGTCGCCGATCTGCCGACGGCCTGGAACGACGGCATGGCAGAATTACTTGGCGTTCGTCCGGCCAATGACCGGCAGGGCTGTTTGCAGGATATCCACTGGTATGACGGTGCCTGGGGTTATTTCCCGACCTATACACTGGGGGCGATGACGGCGGCGCAACTGTTTGGTGCGGCGCGCACGGCGAAACCGGAAATTGGCCAGGGCATCCCACTGGGAAATTTTAAACCGCTGATGGCGTGGCTGGGGGAAAACGTGCATTGTCTCGGATCATCGATTTCAGCCAATGACATTGTCGTGCGGGCCACCGGCAAACCGCTCGACAGCCGGGCCTTCATCAATCATTTGAAATCCCGCTATTTGCCGGACTGACCAGGGAGAACACGTTTTTTGACATACTTGAGCACCCGGGGCCAGGCCCCGGACCTGGCCTTCGACGATGTATTGCTGACCGGCCTGGCCCGAGATGGCGGCCTGTACGTGCCCGAAGCCTGGCCGACCTTCGACGCCCATGACATCGCCGCCATGGCGGGCCTGTCTTACACGGAAATCGCCCGGCGGGTGATCGCCCCGTTCACCGATGGCACCATTGGCGAAGATGATCTGGCCCGCCTGATTGACGCCACCTACGCCAATTTCGACGGCGCCGACGTGGCCCCCTTAAAACCCCTGGGCGACAATAGCTGGCTGATGGAACTGTTCCACGGGCCGACCCTGGCGTTCAAGGATTACGCCATGCAGTTTCTGGGCCGCATGTTCGATCATGTTCTAAGCCAGCGCGGCCAACGGGTGACCATTGTCGGGGCGACCTCGGGCGACACCGGGCCGGCGGCGATTGAAGCCTGTCGCGACCGCGACGCCATCGACATTTTTATTCTCTACCCGGAGGGCCGGGTGTCCGATGTGCAGCGGCGGCAAATGACCACGGTATCATCATCCAACGTGCACTGCATCGCCGTCAAAGGCACCTTTGACGATTGCCAGAATTTGCTGAAAGCCCTGTTCAACGACCAGCCGTTTCGCGATCGCTGCAATCTGTCGGCGGTCAATTCAATCAACTGGGTGCGGGTGATGGCGCAGATTGTCTATTATTTTTATGGCGCCAGCCGGGTCGGCGCGCCGGTATCGTTTGCCGTGCCGACCGGCAACTTCGGCAATGTATTCGCCGGATACAGCGCCCGCAATATGGGCCTGGGGATCGAGCAGTTGATTATCGGTTCCAACCGCAATGATATTCTGACCCGCTTTTTCCATAGTGGCAAAATGCAGACGGGCCAGGTTCATGCCACCATCAGCCCGAGCATGGATATCCAGATTTCCAGTAATTTCGAACGGCTGCTGTTCGATCTGTGCGACCGCAATGGCGGCGCCGTCAGGGCGATCATGAACACGTTTGCCGAAACCGGGTCTTTCGCGCTGGGCGAAAAACAGATGGACATCGCCCGCAGCCTGTTCGACGCGGTGCATTTTGATGATGATGCGACCAAGCGTGTCATTGACCAGGTCTACCAGGATACCGGCGAATTGCTGGACCCCCATTCGGCCATCGCCGTGGCCGCCGCAAAGGCCCGGCGCAATAATTCAAATACGCCCCTGATCGCCCTGGCCACCGCCCATCCGGCCAAGTTCCCGGACGCGGTGCAAGCCGCTTCAGGCGTCCGCCCCCAATTGCCGGACCATCTGGCCGATTTGTTTGCGCGACCCGAACGTCAGGTCGTGCTGGATAACGATGTGACCAGATACAGGACTATGTCGATGCCCATCGCCAAGGAGGAACCTCATAATGGCCATTCGGGTCACGACTTTGGAAAACGGCCTGCGAGTGGCGACAGATGCCATGGACACGGTGGAATCCGTTTCCATCGGTGTCTGGGTCGATGTCGGCACCCGCCACGAGAAGCTGGAAATGAACGGCGTATCGCACCTGTTGGAACACATGGCTTTCAAGGGGACCGAGCGGCGCACGGCCCTGCAAATCGCCGAGCAGATCGAAGATGTGGGCGGCCATATCAATGCCTATACGAGCCGGGAAAATACCGCCTATTACGCCCGGGTGCTGAAAGAAGACAAGGGCCTGGCGCTCGATATCATCGCCGATATTTTGCAGCATTCGACCATGGATTCAGAAGAGTTCGAACGTGAGCGAACGGTCATTTTGCAGGAAATAAATTCCGCCGAAGACACCCCCGATGATGTAGTCTTCGATCATTTCCAGCAGGCCGCCTACCCGGATCAGCCGCTCGGTCGTCCGGTGCTCGGCTTGGCCGACGTGGTTGGTGCCATGCCACGGCAAACGGTGATGGACTATATGGCCCGCCATTACCACGCCCCCAGTATGGTGCTGGCGGCATCGGGCAGGCTCGATCACGACGACGTGGTCGCCATGGCCGAAGATGCCTTCACGGACCTGGGCCGGGGGAATCCGCCACAACGGGAGACGGCCAATTACATCGGAGGTGAGAGCCGCAAAAGCAAAGACCTGGAACAGGCCCATTTGCTTTTAGGGTTTGATGGTCTGGCCTTCGATGATCCGGATTTCTACGCCATGGCGGTGTTTTCGACTCTGTTCGGCGGCGGCATGTCGTCGCGCCTGTTTCAGGAAGTGCGCGAAAAACACGGGCTGGTTTATTCCATCTATTCTTTCTGCTCATGCTATTCGGACAGCGGCATCTTCGGCATCCATGCCGGAACCGGCGAAAGCGAAGCGGCCAAGGTTCTTCCCCTGGTCTGCAATGAAATCAGAAAGACCGCCGACATGGTGGGAGCCGATGAAATCCGGCGCGCCCGGGCGCAGCTTAAATCGGGGATCTTGATGTCGCTGGAAAGCACGTCTTCACGTTGCGAACAACTGGCCCGCCAGATGATGGTCTTCGGCAGGCCGCTGCCGGTCGAAGAAGTAGTCGGACACATCGAAGAGGTAACGGCCGCGACTATCCACGCCGCCACCGAGAGACTCTTCGCCGGGCCGCCGACACTGGCGGCGCTTGGCCCCATCGGCTCCGTCGAAAGCCTGGAAGAAATCAAAGCCCGGCTGAACTAAACGAGACTAAACAACTAGTCCTTTCTTGGATGAGAACAAAGAACCCAAAGATAGTGGGCCATTGGCGCGAAGCCGGTATGAACAACTTCATCATTCATACCAAACATGAACACCGAGTGGAAATAACGTTCGGCAATTTTGCGCAAGGACCGGTGATCTTTTAGATTGACATGGCCAAGTCGGGAGTATGGTGAGGCAAATTCTTCGGCTTTTTTGTTTGGTGTGCCGATAATGGCGACACCGACATCGGTTATACTGGCGACGACGTTATCCAGAAATGTTTTCTCCTCTTCTGGATAAATATGTTCTAACACATCTACCATGTAAACGGCATCAACGGACTCGCCAAGCGGCTTTTCGCGAAAATCATGGTACTGGAAGTCAATATTTTCAAACAGCGATAATCGCTGACGATTATCCTCTAGGGTCACTTCGTAGATATCGGTGCAGAGTATCTGTCCCACATGCTGGGAAACGACGGGAACACCAAAACCGTCCCCGCAGCCGACTTCAAGAACCTTGTTCTTGCCATCAAGCATCTTTGCGACAAACTTGTAACGTGATAAAACGAAAGTGAGCGCCTTGGGATCATGTATGTAGACTTGCGCATGCACCTTGCCTAATCTGATATCAAATGAATCCATCTGGCTGTAAACGCTGAGCCACTGTTCTTTCGAGTCATTCATTGACATACTCCGTAATACAGGTTTGGGAAAAGTCAGCGTGTTGAATCAAAAATAGTGTTCAACGGGCATAATCGGTGAAGGGTTAGACAGGCTCATACCCGGAAAATGGTTCTTCCTTATAGCAAAAAAGGAAAAGACTTTTCTCACCTTTGAAAAGTCTGGATTACGGTGACATATGTCACCGTAATCCCTTGCGCCCCGAGCAAAGCGCGCCCGGCGCTTGAGGGGTTTATTTTTAAGCATGCCCGGCGTCTTCGGAAAGCATTCTGGGGTCGATGCCGAGCTTGAACATGGCTTTTTCCCATTTGCCTTCCAGATCGGGACCGAAAACCAGATCATCGTCGGCGCTGACGTGCAGCCAGCCGTTGGCGTAAATTTCCCGATCCAGTTGGCCGGGACCCCATCCGGCATAGCCGAGGGCGAGAAGACGTTTATCCGGACCGCCGCCGCCGGCGATATCCTTGACGATATCCACCGTCGCCGTCAGGGCAATGGAGGAATCCACCACCATGGTCGATTCCTGAATGTAGTCCGGCGAATGGAGGACGAAACCGCGGCCCGATTCCACCGGCCCGCCGAAGTGCAGCCTGATTTCATTGCCGATGTTGACAAGCGGCAGACCCAGTTGTTCCAGAAGGTCGGGAAAGCTGATGAATTCCAGTTCCCGGTTGACCACCAGCCCCATGGCGCCATCGGTATTATGGGCGCAGATATAGATGACCGTCTTGGCGAAACGGGGATCCGGCATTCCCGGCATGGCTAGCAAAAGCTTGCCTGATAGGGTTTCCGCTTCCTCACCGCCCATAATGCCCGAAACATCGGTCGAGCCGTCCATTATGGCCATTTTATCGTCATGCCCTCGTCAATAAGCATTCAATGCCTGAATAATATTGTGCCATATGGGAAAGCTCCGGGAAACCGTAGAAAGGCGGTAAAAAATTCGTGATCGGCATAAAAATGCTCATCTTTGTTGTATTCCCCCTGCTTTAAGGCTTTATGATCCCCGGCTTCCGGCATCGAGCGGCAGCAGGTAAAAGTTACGGACCATGAGCGAAAACAGGAAAATCCCGTTTTTCACCAAGATGGCCTTGGCGGCGTTGATAGTCGGCCTTATGGGAGGGCTGTCGCTGCCCGCCGCTTTTGCCCAATCCCTTCCCCAGTCCCTCGCCGTACCCCTTACCCTGTCTCTCTCGAAGCCCATCCGGATCCCATCTGAAGGCCCCGGCGCCTCCGACGCGCTCAAGACCGAACAGACGACGCTGCGCCTGATTTCGGCGATGGAGGCGACCGGTGACGCGAAAAAGATAGAACTGGGACTACATTTTAAACTTAAAAAAGGCTGGAAGGTTTACTGGCGTTCGCCCGGCGACGCCGGTTATCCGCCGTCCATCGACTGGAGCGGTTCCAAAAACCTGAAAAAGGCCACCATTTCATGGCCGGCGCCGGAACGGTTTTCCGTTCTCGGTTTCGAGACCCTGGGCTACAAAAAAGAGGTCGTCCTGCCCTTGACGGTGCTTGTTCGCCGCCCCGGCGAGGCGTTCCAGGGCCGGGCAACCGTCGATTATCTCACCTGTAGTGAAATCTGTATTCCTCACCGGACAAAACTGTCGCTCGACCTGCCCAAGGGAGCCGCCGTTCCCAGCGCCTTCGCCCATCTGATCAACCTTTATCAGTCGCGGGTGCCGGGTAACGGCCGGGCGGAAGGGCTCACTATTACCACCACCGAAGTCGTCAAGAGCGGAGAGGATAACGGCGCCAACGACAAGGCGGTGCTGCGCGTCCGCGCGACCTCCGTCGCGCCTTTTGCCGCCCCGGATCTTTTCGTCGAAGGTCCGGCGGAACTGGAATTCACCCGGCCCAAATTCCGCCTCGACAAAACACGAAAGAAAATCCTTATCGAGACCCCCGTTATCGGCCTCGTGGAATGGGGGAAACAACTCGCCGGAACGCCGCTTGTGCTGACCCTGGTGGACGGCAAGCGCGCCGCCGAGGCGCGGGTGACGGTGGCCAAAGGCGCCGGTTCCGCCATATTGATCGCCGCCGGCAAGTCCAAAAGCACATCTATCTTCATCATTATCGCCGTGGCGGTGCTGGGGGGATTGATTCTGAACCTCATGCCCTGCGTCCTGCCGGTGCTTTCGATCAAGCTTTTGAGCGTGGTCAAGCACGGCGGCGGCAAAAAGCGCACTGTGCGTCTTAATTTCCTCGCCACCTCGGCGGGGATCATCGCCGCCTTTCTGGGCCTGGCCGGTATCCTGGTGGGGCTCAAGGCGGGGGGCGCAACCATCGGCTGGGGCATCCAGTTCCAGCAGCCCTGGTTCCTGGTGGCGATGATTATCGTCCTGACCCTTTTCGCCGGTAACCTTTGGGGATTCTTTGAATTCCGTCTGCCGGCATGGATCGGCAAACTAGGCGAACATCCAAGCAGCGGTCTGGGCGGGCACTTTATTTCCGGCGCTTTCACCATGTTGTTGTCGACGCCCTGTTCGGCGCCGTTTCTCGGCACCGCCATAGGCTTCGCGCTGGCCAGGGGGCCGATGGAAATTTTCGCCATCTTCACCGCCCTCGGCCTCGGCCTCGCCATTCCCTATCTTTTAATCGCCGCCGCGCCCGGCATGGCCACCCGCCTGCCCCGGCCCGGTCCGTGGATGGAAAAACTCCGCCACGTCCTGGGCTACGCCCTGGCGGCGACGGTGCTCTGGCTGTTGATGGTTCTTTATTCCCAGACCGGCATGGCGGCGGCGGCGGCCGTCGGTCTTTTGATGGCGGCGACGGGGCTGGTTCTTTATCTGCGCCACCGTCTAGGGGCAAAGGCCCACGCCACCTTTCTGGCCCTTGCGGCGCTTAGCCTTACCGCCTTCGCGGCGCCGGAAATGCTCAAAAGCGGCGGCGGGCTTATCGCCGCCAATGGACCGGGCCCGTTGGACAAGGCGGCGGCGGCCCGGCTGAAAAGCATCTGGACGCCTTTTGAGCGTTCCGCCATCACCAGACTGGTACTGACCGGCAAAACCGTTTTTGTCAACGTGACCGCCGACTGGTGCATTACCTGTCAGGTCAACAAGGCCC
>CBFDVE010000040.1:0-12039 GCA_965613205.1 uncultured Rhodospirillaceae bacterium | reverse complement strand
GGATCGGTGGTCGCCAGGACGGCTTTCAGGGCCAGCATGAAGCGGGACAATTCGCCACCCGATGCAATGCGGTTGAGCGGCCCCGGCGGGGCCCCCGGATTGGTCACCACTTCAAAGACAACACTGTCGCACCCGGTCGGCCCCCAGTTCGATTCCTCCAGAGTTTCCAGATGAGTGAAGAATGATGCCTTCTCCATTTTCAGGGGAGGTAGCTCCGCATCTATCGCCAGGTCCAGCTTGTTCGCCACCCTGGCCCGTTTGCCGCTCAGTTTTGTCGCCGCATTTTCATAGTCCTTGCGGCTGGCCGCCTCGGCGGCGATCAGCACTTTCAGAGACGCCTCGCCGTCTTCCAGACCGGCCAACTGGCTTTTCAGGTGGTCTTGCAACCGGGGCAGATCATCGACTTTGGTGGCGTGTTTTCGGGCCAGTGCGCGCAGGGTAAACAGCCGTTCTTCGATGGCTTCCAGGCGGGCCGGGTCGAGATCCAGATCGGCGCTGGTTTTTTCCAGCAGGGCCAGCCCTTCGGCGGCTTCCATGGCCGCCCGTTGCAGCGCTTCCATGGCCGGATCGAGCCGTCCTTCGGCCTTGTCGGCGACGGAGTCCAGGCACCGCAAGGCCGTGCGCAAGGCCTGTTCCGCGCCGTCTCCGGCGGACAGTCCGTTGATCGCCTGGCCCAGGGCCTCGATCAGTTTTTCGCCGTGCATCATCAATTGGCGCGTTGCCGCAAGCTCCGCATCTTCCCCGGATTGAGGGGCCAGATCGTCCAACTCACCGACTGCATGGCGCAGGAATTCCTCGTCCCGGCGGGCACTCGCCAGTTTCTCCTGTTCTGTTTGCAGGGCGCTTACGGTATCACGCCAGAGGTGCCAGAACTTTCCGGTCCGGGCGCAATCGTCAGTCAGATCGCCATAGGCATCGAGCAAGCCACGGTGGTTGGCCGGGTTGAGCAATCGCTGGCTTTCAAACTGGCCGTGGATTTCGACCAGATCATCGCCCAGGCTTTTGAGCAAACCGACGCTGACCGCCTGATCATTGATAAAGGCGCGGGATTTGCCCTGAGAGGTCAGCACCCGGCGCAGAATAACCACGTCGTCTTCAATGGGCAGGCCGTGTTCTTCAAGAAAGCCGTTGGCTTTGTCATTGCTTTGGAAGGTGGCGCTGACCACCGCCTGATCGGCCCCGTGGCGGACCAGCCGGGCTTCGGCCCTGGCCCCAAGGGCCAGCCCCAGGGCCCCCAGCAAAATGGATTTACCGGCCCCGGTTTCCCCGGTCAGGACCCCCAGGCCGGATCCGAAAGACAACTCCAGGCGCTCGATCAGGACGACATCGCGAATGGAAAGAGCCTGCAGCATCTACCAGAACTTGTACCAGGCGTCGCCTTCGACCGGTACCAGCAACTTGCCTTCAACCAACCGGTAAGATTCTAAATACCAGTCGCTGCCGGGAAAATTGTGGCCCAGCACGGCGGCGGATTTTTGTGCCTGTTGGCGCAGGCCCAATGCCATATAGGTTTCCGTCAAACGCAAAAGAGCCTCGGGCACATGGGTGGTGCTCTGGAATTTGTCGATCACCGTTCTGAAGCGATTGACGGCGGCCAGAAACTGGCCTTGATTCTGGTAGTATCGACCGATTTCCATTTCCTTGCCGGCCAGGTGATCGCGGGTCAGATCGAGCTTTAGTTTGGCATCCTTGGCATATTTGCTGGTCGGAAACCGTTTGATCAGTTCGCTCAGGGTTGTTCGCGCCAGATCGGTCATACGCTGGTCTCGGGTAATATCGGATATCTGCTCGTAATAACTGAGCGCCTTGAGATAATAGGCATAAGGCACATCGGCGTTGGACGGATGGAGCTGGATAAACCGGTCGAGTGCGATAATGGCGCTGTCGTAGGCATCGTCCTGGTAATAGCTGTAGGCCGACATCAATTGCGCCTTGGTCGCCCACGATGAATAGGGATGTTGGCGTTCAACTTCGTCGAACTTCAAGGCGGCTTCTTCGTAGGAACCCTGTTCGAGCACACTCAGGGCCTCGTTATAGAGTTCCTCGACCGGACGTTCGACGTATTCGGGCGCCAGTTCTTTCTGGGTGCAGGAGGAAATAACAAAGATCGATAACAGAACCAAAACGGCTCGCAAGTGACTGCTCATGTCGGGCCTCGGCGACGAAAAAAAGATGCCGGACTATACCACGCATGGCATGGCGATAGGCAACGTCAAGCTTGCATTATCAGGGAAAATTTTGACTCAGGCGGTGGCGGCGATGCCGGTTTGCGGCACCTCGGCGGTCCATACAGGATCGTTGGCGACAGAAGCGATGGACCGGGCTTCCATTTCGACGTAGCACCAGGCTTCGCTATCGGCAAACAGGGCGTGCAACAGCTTGTTATTGGTCGCATGGCCGGAACAGACAGCCATGAAATGACCGATAATATTGCCCCCGGCCAGGAACAAGTCGCCGACCGCGTCGAGCACTTTGTGGCGGACAAATTCATCGTCGAATCGAAGGCCATCTTCGTTGATCACCTTGTCGCCGCTGACGACGACCGCGTTATCGAGCGATCCGCCCTTGGCCAGACCGGCTTCGCGCAACTGCTCAACCTCATGTAAGAAGCCGAACGTGCGGGCACGGGAAATTTCTTTCTTGAAAAAATCATCGGTCAGATCGACCGAAATGGTCTGACGGGCAACGGCTGCACTGTCGAAATTGATCTCGAAGTCGATTTTAAAACCATCGCCCGGCATCAGCGTTACCTGGGCTTCGCCATCATCGATGGAAATGGGTTTCAAAACCCGAATGTAACGACGCGCCCGGTCCTGTTCGACAATACCGGCGCAGTCAAAGAGAAACAGAAAAGGTGCGGCACTGCCATCCATGACCGGAACTTCCGGGCCATTGACTTCGACCAGCAGGTTATCGATGCCGGCCCCGGACAAGGCCGAGAGCAAATGTTCGACGGTGCCAATGGTGACGCCATCGCCATTACCGAGTGTGGTGCAGAGCGTGGTATCGACCACGTTATCCCAGCTTGCTGAAATGGTTCCACCGCCGCCGGAGATATCCGTGCGTTTGAAAACGATGCCGGTATCGGGCCCGCTCGGCAGCAAGGTCATGGAAACCTTCTCGCCGGAGTGGAGAGCTATACCCGTACAATTGATGGAACTTTTAAGCGTACGCTGCCGGATTGTGGCCATTTATTTATTTTTGCACAGGCTTTTTTATGTAAAGCTCCATGCACCCCAATAATTACAAAAATTCTTTTTTAGTCTTGTTTGATTTCATCAAACGATTCGCAAGTCTTATTCTGCTGTTCGATCTGTTAATATTTGGTAAGCAGAATACTTCTGTTTCGCAGCAAATCGTTTGGTCTTTCAAAGCTAAATAAAAAGAATGCTTCGACGATGTTTGTAGCAACACCGCACGAAGCATTCAAATCACTCTTTATTACGAATTGTTACGCTTTCTCAAAAGGTTGCCGCTAATTCGCCTGCCTCCGCAAAAACGCCGGAATGTCCAGCAGGTCTTCTTCCGGATGGGACTGGGCAAGACGATCGGTCGCGTCCAGTCCGCCCAGGGTTTCCTGTTCCACATTCGGTTCCGCCGCGGATGTCGGCTCGGTCGCCAGGGCCGGGGCTGAGGCCGGGGCCGCGTTATTCTGGATCAGCGGTTCGATTTTAGCCGGTCCCTTGCCCAGGCTGTCAACCAACGCACCCATGGGGGTGGCGTTCTCCGGTAACTTCGGGGCCGAGCGTTTGGCCGAGGCGCCGATGCCCGTTACTTTTTCGAACAACGACATCCCCCTGGACCGCTTCGCCTTGACCGGGGTTTCCCGGATGCCGCTGGTATTGCCATTGGCCATATCGGCCGCCGCATAGGGGTCGGCATCGGCGAAATCGGGCTTGCCGGTGCGGCTGATGGCCGCCTTGGGAATGAACGCATCGGCTGTATTGATGCCCGGTGTGGCCGGTACCGGCTGGCCGGGGTCGACGGCGACGGGGAGTTCGTCCGGGCTGGCCGGGGCGACAAAGGCGGGCGCGTCTGCGATGTCCGTTTGATCCGGTTCGGAAATTTCGACCGGTTCAGGGGTTTCGACCGTTTCGCAAGCGGCCCCGGCGACGATGTCCAGGAGTGCCTGCTCGGTGGTTTCATCCTCATCGATCCCGGTTTCCTCAGTGGTGGTCACCACGGAGGGGATCGCAACCGACAGCATGGTCGGCTCGGGTTGAGCCAGTTCGGCCCGGTCCATTCCGGTGGCGACCACGGAAACCCTGATCTTGCCTTCCAGGCTTTCATCGAAGGTCGAGCCGAAAATGATATAGGCGTCGGTATCGACTTCCGATCTGATCCGGTTGGCGGCTTCGTCGGCTTCAAACAGGGTCATGTCCTGACCGCCGGTAATGTTGATCAACACCCCCTTGGCACCGGCCATGGAGGTGTCGTCCAACAACGGGTTGGAAATGGCCGCTTCGGCGGCGTCGAGTGCGCGGCGTTCGCCTTCGGCTTCACCGGTGCCCATCATGGCCTTGCCCATTTCGCTCATGACCGAATGGATGTCGGCAAAATCAAGATTGATCAGGCCCGGCATAACCATCAGGTCGGTGACCCCGCGAACACCCGAATAGAGCACTTCATCGGCCATGTTGAAGGCGTCGGCAAAAGTCGTTTTTTCGTTGGCGATACGGAACAGGTTCTGGTTGGGAATGACGATCATGGTATCGACATAACGTTCCAACTCCTCGATCCCCCCGGTGGCAATTTTCATCCGGTGAGCGCCTTCGAACTGGAACGGCTTGGTCACCACGGCAACGGTCAGAATACCTTTTTCCTTGGCCGCCTTGGCAATCACCGGGGCCGCACCAGTGCCGGTACCGCCACCCATGCCGGCGGCGATAAAGACCATGTGCGAACCATCAAGATGGCTGAGCACTTCATCCAAAGTTTCCTGTGCCGCCCGGCAGCCCACTTCCGGCCGCGAACCGGCCCCCAGGCCACCGGTGATTTCCGCACCCAGTTGCACCCGGCGGTCGGTTTTCGATCCGACCAGAGCCTGGGCATCGGTATTGGCGACGATGAAATCGACGCCTTCCAGCTCTTTTTCGATCATGTTGTTGACCGCGTTGCCACCGGCGCCACCGACGCCGATGACGGTGATCCGGGGTTTTAACTCCGGGGTTTCGTTGGTCTTGGGTACGCTTAAATTGATCGTCATGAGTCCCTCCGGTTTTCAAGTGAAATCATTGAATGAAAAGTTAAATTGTCGGTCATTAGAAATTCTCCCTTAGCCACTTCCCCAACCGGGCAAAACGACCACCCGGATCATCGACTGGGCGGTAGGCGCGCTCGGCACCCTCCGCCGGATTGTTTGATGAAAATCTCAGCATTCCGACACAGGTCGAAAAGGCCGGGCCGCTGGCCGCGACGGCCAGTCCGCGCAACGGCTTGGGCCGCCCCAGGCGGGTCTTCATGGCCAGGGTTGTCCCGGCCATTTCGCGCAGGCCCGAAAGCTGGCTGGCACCGCCGGTCAGAACCAGCCGCGAACCCATGATCTTGTCGAACCCGGTGGCCACCAGCCGGTCGTGAACCATTTCCAGAATCTCTTCGATGCGGGGCCGGATGATGCCGATCAGGACGGACCGGGGAACCTGGCTGGTTTCGCCGGAGTCTTCTTCGCCGATCAACGGGATTTTAATAATTTCCCGATCATCTGCCGGTGACGGGATAACGCTGCCATACAGGGTTTTCATTCGTTCCGCATGGGTCAGGGGCGTTGATAATCCGCGCGCGATGTCGTTGGTCACATGGACACCGCCAACGGCAATGCTGTCCGTATGGACCAGTTCGCCATCGAAGAATACGGCCACCGATGTGGTGCCGCCGCCCATGTCGATACAGGTTACACCCAGATTGATTTCATCGTCCGACAAACAAGCCAGCGACGAGGCATAGGGTGAGGCGACCTTGTTGACGATATCCAGATGACAGCGGGCAACGCCGGTTTGCAGATTATTGAGCGGGTCTGTTTCGGCGCTGATCACATGCATGTTGACGCCCAGGCGCTGGCCGTGCAGGCCACGCGGGTCGCGCACTCCTTTGTTGCCATCAATGGAGTAACCAACGGGGATGGCGTGCAGAATATCGCGGCCCTGGCGTTCGCTTTCAGGCAGGCTGGCCGGTTCCAGCAGGCGCCTTAGATCGGCGTCGCAAATTTCATGTCCGGCGATCGAGACCCCGTAGGCGATCAGGCGGGACCGGGGTGCGCCACAGGACACATTGACTATCACGTCGCGGATGTTTTCCCCGGCCATTTGCTCGGCCGCGCTGACCGTGGCGCGGATGGTCGCTTCGGTCAGGTCCATGTCGATAATGGACCCGCCCCGCAGGCCGCGGGATACCTGATGACCGATGCCAACCACATCAAGTTCGCCCGAGCTATGAGGTTTGGCGATCAGGCAACAGGCCTTGGTCGATCCCAGATCGAGGGCGGCGACCAGACCGGAACGGCCATGGCCCTGGGCGGCTGCCTTTTTCAGGTCGCCTGGCTGACCCGGTTGGTGCGCCATCTCGTTCATGTTTCCCGCCCGCCAGAAGCGTTTCCGGCAGTTGCCGGAGGAGATTTACGGATGATCAGCCGGTCCGGCAGGCGCAGGTCGAGAGTCCGAACACCACGGGTCAGGACCCCGTGACTGCGCTCGTATTCGGCCAGGCTGGACCAGGCCACCGAGGCGTCCTTGGCCGGCAGGCGAACATCGATGCCGCCGCGCAACCGCACGTTCCAGCGCCGCGCCCCGACCCGCACGGCGGATTCGACCAGGTCCATAAGCTGCGGCTGGGTCTGCAACAGATCGAGCAGGGTGGCGGCATTTTGCGGCGCGTCTTCGCCGACCACCACGAGTAAGTCAGAGAACCGCTCCAGGCCGTCGTTGAGGATAATTTTGCCGTCCTGGTCGATCAGATGGAACCGGCCCCGGTCCTGCCACAAGGCCAGCGGTTGGCGTTCTTCGATGCTGAGCAGGATGGTGTCGGGCAACATGCGCTCGACGGTGACCGATTTGATCCAGGCCAGGCTTTCGATGCGCTTGCGGGCGGCGTCGATATCATAGGCCAGGATCGGCGCACCCCGAGCCAGTCTGACGGCGTCGAGCAATTGTTTTTTTGTCGTCTGGTTACGACCAACCACCAGCACTTCATCGACCGTCAGGCCCAATTCGCCAGACGTGGTAATCAACTGCCATTTGATATCTTCGGCGGTCCGGGCGATCCAGCCATTGGCCCACAGCCACCAGCCGCCGCCACCAAGAGAGGCCGCCAGCAGACCGATCACGGCCAGGTGGCTCCAGCGGTTGCGCCACACGGGCTGCCCCTGTTTGCGCGGTGTCGCCCTGGCATTCTTGCCGTTGTTTTTGATTGAGAATTTCATCATTGATCGCACTCCGCATTTTCGACCATCCAGGTGACCAGCTGTTCGAACGACATGCCCACATGGGCCGCCTGTTCGGGCACCAGCGAGGTCGCCGTCATTCCCGGTTGGGTATTGACTTCAAGCATCACCAGATTCCGCCCATCGAAGCGCAGATCGGCCCGCGAGACGCCGCGGCAACCCAGCACGTCGTGGGCCAGCACGGACAGGCGCATGGCTTCGTCATAGATTTCAGGATCGATTTCGGCTGGCACCACATGGCGGGAGCCGCCGTCCTTGTACTTGGCGTCGTAATCGTAGAATTTGTGGCCGGTGACGATTTCCGTCACGGCGAGGCCCTTGCCGTCCAAGATGGAAACCGTCAGTTCCCGTCCAGGGATAAACTGCTCGACCATAACCTGGTCGCCATAGGGCCAGCTTGCATCGTCGAACGGCAAATCGTTGTCACCTTCCAGAATGATATGAACGCCGACGCTGGAGCCTTCATTGGTCGGCTTGATGACATAGGGACGCGCCATGACATCACCGGCCAGCACGTCTTCGCGGCTGGTAATAATGTGCGGCGCGACCGGGATACCGGCCTGTTCAAACAGCCGCTTGGACATCGGCTTGTCCATCGCCAGGGACGATGCCATCAGGCCCGAATGGGTGTAGGGAATACCCAAAATATCGAGCAAACCCTGGACGCAGCCGTCTTCGCCGAAGCGTCCGTGCAGGGCATTAAAAACTACATCGGGTTTGGGGAACAGGCGCGTCAGCAAGGCCCCCATGTCGCGCTGAACATCGATGGAGGTAACCTGGAAACCTGCCGCCTTGAGAGCGTTGGAGACCGCCGCTCCAGTGACCAGCGAGACTTCCCGTTCCGCCGACCAGCCACCCATCAGGACTGCCACTTTCAGGCTCATGACAAATCCTCCCTGGTCACACCGATGCGGCGGATTTCCCAGTGCAGGGTGATGCCGCTGGTTTGTCTGACCCGTTCGCGGACCTCTTCGCCCAGGCCTTCCAGATCGGCGGCGCTGGCGTTTCCGGTGTTGATCAGGAAATTACAGTGCAACTCGGACACCATGGCCCCGCCCCGCCGCAAGCCCCGGCATCCAGCCGCGTCAATCAATTGCCAGGCTTTTGTCTCGCCCGGCGGATTGGCAAATGTGCTGCCGCCGGTCGGGGTGCGGGTCGGCTGGGTTTCGCGGCGCGCCTTGGCGATATCGGCCATGCGCCCGGCGATCGCTTCGGCTGAGTCATCACAGCCCTGTAAAACGGCGCTGACGAAAATCCAGCTTTCCGGCACCGAGCAATGGCGATAGCCGAAACCCATATCGGCGACGGTCAGGTCATGGAAACGACCGCTCTCGTCCAGCGCCCGGACGCGGCGCACGATGTCCTTGATTTCACCACCGTAAGCCCCGGCATTCATGCGCAACGCGCCGCCGATGGTGCCCGGCACGCCGCTGAGGAATTCGAGACCGGCGAGACCGGCCTGTTCGGCGGCGATGGCGACATTGACATCCAGCCCAGCGGCCCCGACGGTGAGGATTTCGCCATCGATATCGCCGCCGGAGAACCCCCGGCCGAGGCGAATGACGACGCCGGGAATACCCCCATCGCGGACCAGGATGTTCGACGCCACGCCGATGATGGTAACCGCAATATCATCCGGTTTTTCGGCCAGGAAATCGGCCAGGTCGTTTTCATCGGCGGGTCGGAACACCACGTCGGCCTTGCCGCCAACCTTGAACCAGGTCGATGAGCCCAACGCCACGTTTTCCTTATAGCGACCGCGAACGTCGGGCAGCCGGTCGAGCAACCGGGCACCGGGCAGGCCGTTCGATGCGGGAGTGAACTGTTCGCCGACCATCATTCCCCGGCCTCCTGTACGCTATAGCGCACCATGCGAAGCTGATCGGGCAGATCATTGGCCCAGGCGGTAATATTTCCGGCCCCCAGGAACACCACCATGTCGCCGGGCCGGGCCAGGTCGTTGATGATGCCGGGCAGCTCGGTCAGGTCATTCAGGGGCATCACCGTGCGATGGCCATGGGCGCGCAGACCATCGACCAGGGCGGTGCGGTCGATGCCTTCGATGGCATCTTCCCCGGCGGCATAGACATCGGCGACGATGACCGCGTCGGCATCGTTGAAACAGGTGCAGAAATCTTCGAACAGGTCGCGCAGGCGGCTGTAGCGGTGGGGCTGCACGATGGCGATCACCTGACCATCGGAGGCCGAGCGGGCGGCGGCCAGGACGGCGGTAATTTCCACCGGATGATGGCCATAATCATCAATGATGGTGATATCATCGACCACGCCGGTCTGGGTAAAGCGCCGCTTGACCCCTTCGAACCCGGCCATGGCGCGGCGCAGCACCGCTTCCTCGATGCCCATTTCCGTGCCGATGGCGATGGCCGCCAGGGCGTTCTGAATATTGTGGTCGCCATACATCGGCAACATCAGTTTTTCATAGGTCCGTGGGTCGTCGGCCTTGCGGTCGGCGATGACCACGTCGAAGCAGACGCCACCGGGGGCAGCCTGCACATTGATCGCCCGCACATCGGCCTGGGGGCTAAAGCCGTAGGAAATAATGCGGCGGTCGGAAACCCTCGGAATCATCGCCTGCACTTCCCCGTGGTCGATGCACAGGGCGGCGAAGCCATAGAACGGGATATTTTCGACGAAGGCATCGAAGGCGGCCCGCAGGGCATCGAAATCGCCATAGTGATCCAGGTGTTCGGGATCGATGTTGGTGACCACGGCGATGGTCGCCGGTAATTTCAGGAAGGTGCCATCGGACTCGTCGGCCTCGGCCACCATCCAGTCGCCCTCGCCGAGCCGGGCGTTGGAGCCCCAGGCATTGATAATGCCGCCGTTGATCACCGTTGGGTCCATATCGGCGACATCGAGCATAGAGGCGATCAACGACGTTGTCGTGGTCTTGCCGTGGGTGCCACCGACCGCAATGGACCATTTCAAACGCATCAGTTCGCCCAGCATTTCGGCCCGCTTGACCACCGGGATCATGTTGCGGCGGGCTTCCATCAGTTCCGCGTTGTCGGTCTGCACGGCGGTCGAAAACACCACCACCTGGGCCTCACCCAGGTTTTCGGCCTGATGACCGATGGCGATAGAGATGCCCAATTTTTTCAGCCGGCTGACGTTGGCGTTTTCGGCCATGTCGCTGCCCTGCACGGCATAGCCCAGATTAAACAGGACCTCGGCGATGCCGCTCATGCCGATGCCGCCGATGCCGACGAAATGGACCATACCGATGGACAGGGGAAGGGCTCTCATGCCGCCTTCCTCTGGCCATTGTCTGCAAGCATTTGACAGATCATATCGGCCAGCCGGTTGGCCGCGTCCGGGCGTCCGGCGGCACGGCAACCGGCGGCCGCTTTTTGCAGCATTTCGGGTACCCGCAACAGGGATTGCAAACGGGCCGACAGGCCCTGGGCGGTAAAGGTCTCCTGAGCCATCAGCCAGCCACCACCGGCTTCATCCAGGGCGTGACCGTTATAGGATTGATGGTCGTCGATGGCATGCGGATAGGGCACCAGAATGGCCGGTCGACCGACCACGGTCAGTTCGGCCACGGTCGAGGCCCCGGCCCGGCCAATGAGCAGGTGGGCGGCGGCCAGGGCGGCGGGCACGTCGTCGAAGAAGGTGGCCAAGGTGGCTCGAATGCCCATACGCTGATAGACACCCCGGACCCTGTCCAGGTCTTCCGGGCGGCATTGCTGGGTCAGGGCGATGCGGCTTTTCAGGTCATCATCGAGCGCCCCCAGGGCCTGCGGGATAACGTCGCTGAACACGCTCGCCCCTTGCGAGCCGCCGAGCACCAGAATGTTGATAGCCGAGGCCTTATCGAGCGCCGGATAAGGGCTCTGCCGGGCGGCGATAATGGGCGCCCGCACCGGCATTCCGCAAAACTGCACATGGGCGGCGGCACCGGCGGGGACGGCGCGGGTGCTTTCAAACGATGTTGCGATGCGGTCAACCCGGCTGGCCAGCAACCGGTTGGCCCGGCCGAGGATGGCGTTCTGTTCGTGAATGACCGTTTTGTAGCCGCCGAAAGTCGCCGCCAACATTGTCGGAACCGAGGCATAACCGCCAAAGCCGATAACCACGGAAGGTTTAATGCGTTTCAACAAAGACCGGGCCTGCCAGGTGCCAAGGGCCAGGGCCGGGCCACTTTTCAATTTCGCCGCCAGGCTTTTACCGGCCAGGCCACCGGCCCGGATGCGATGAGTATCCATGTCGCCGAGCGCCCCGCCATAGCTTTCGCCGCGCCGGTCGGTGATCAGCACCAGGGCCATCCCGCGTCCGGTCAACTCGGTCGCCAGGGCTTCGGCTGGAAAAACGTGACCGCCGCTGCCACCGGCGGCCAGAACCACTGGAAGTTGGTGGCCGTCGGTCATGGGGCGCCGCCAAAACCGAAGGCGCGCAACTGCTGGCGCAGACCGCCCCGATTGATCCGCGCGATGCCGATGCGATCGAAGTACCACCACCTCATACCAGGAGAATGATCATGGCCAAGGAGGATCTCGGAACTACCCGAAGCGGCAAGCCAATCACTGACGAGCTCGTTCAGACCCTCGCCGATCAGGCCGAAGCAGGCTTCGACACCGAGG
>CBFDVE010000039.1:0-12130 GCA_965613205.1 uncultured Rhodospirillaceae bacterium | reverse complement strand
GGGGTCAGGGTAAATTGATCGAGCTATTTATTTCCACTACGCTCCCTAAATCGATATACTCTGACCCCATTGATTACGGTGTTCTGTTAAACAAGTTATATCTGGAACCGCGCGGTATCCTGCACAGAGAATTTGCGGCAGATATCGAAATCAGCACGAAACACCTGAGCCAGATCATCAACGGACACAAGCGGATTACACCGCTGATCGCAGGGCGCATCGCCATGGCCCTGCAAACAACGGGCCGACTTTGGCTCAACGGGCAGGTCGCCGTCGATGAATGGGACGCCAAACAAAACCTGAAAAACTGGAAGCCGACAATCGTTTATCCGGTGCCTAATATGGAACCGGCCTGAGACACATTTCAATATTCACGGATTTCGAAAAAAATTGGCTGGGGCGGCAGGGGGCTAAGCGTAAGGTCAGGGATTTGGCGGGTGTTAAGGCGGGTCATCCGTCCGTCATAGCAGAATGGTCGCTGGCGTGGTCACTCGGTTACGGTGACAGTATACTTAATTACGGTGAATTACGGTGAATTACGGTGACAGTATACTTATTATCGACTCTCTTTTCACAAAAACTGGCGTCCCCTACGGCAAGGGACCTCAGTCGGCATCAAACTGGTAGAATTCCGGCCAGTCGCGGGCGACCACCGGGCTTGTCGATGCCAGGGCGTGACAGGTATCGAGCAATAGGGGTCTGTTGCCCGATGCCGCCGCAGCCTGGCGTTTTTGTCGTGCCGGAACAATGGTCTGCCAGGCGGTTACGGCCAGGGGGCCAAGCAACATATCGGTAATGTGGGTACACCCGTTGGTGCCGCCGAAATGCTTGAGCACATCCCGCCGCCAGCCCGGTTTGATAGACGCCCCGATCAATCCTTTCAGGGATGACGTGATGGCGCCACAAATTGAATAGGGGCTTTTTTCGGTGACCGCTTCGATGTCGTGCACTTTCAAGGCATCATCGACGGTCAGCCGCAAGATCATATGGTGAACCGGATCACCGGCGTGAACGGTGCCCCGGTCCTTGTTGTCAAAGTCGTAGGTTTTGGTGTCGATGATCTGCCCTTCGATATCCCACAGGCCATCGTCCCGCTTATATCCATGGCAATGGATCTTGCGGGTGTGAATGGGTCGGCGCGACGCGGGGTCAGACAAAGGCATGGAGAGTTTCGATCAAGCCCCGTAGCGGTCGCCGAAAACATAGGCCTCGGTTTCCCGGATACTATCTTCCAGATCGGACTTGACCGCAGAATACAAATCGCGGATCGAAACCATGCCGATCACCCGCCCGTCATCGACCACCGGCAAGTGGCGGAAACTGCGGGTTCGCATCAGTTCCAGTGCGTCACCGGCGGAATCCGTTGGCGCCAGGGTTTCCGGGTCGCCGGTCATGATATCGCCGAGTGTGGTTTCGAGCGGGTTTTTGTCTTCGGCGATAATGCGACGGGTCAAATCCCGTTCGGTAACAATACCAATCAATTTGCCCTCATCGTCGCTAACGATGAGGGCGGAAATATTCAGTTTTTTCATCAGCCGGGCCGCTTCGTGGGCGGTGTCGGAGCGCTTCAATCCGCGCACCTCGGTCTCTTTGATGACATCGGGTATAATGAGATGATGCATGATCTTTCCCCTTCATCCAATGATGGCGAATAGCCGACTTTCACCTTATGGAAAAAGCCGTAAAAAACCAAGTATTACGGTGCGATATTTAAATTTAGTCAGGATAACGGGGTAATTTTTATAGACGTTATTTGCTGCCGTTGTCGCCGCAGGATCTCGAATTTCAGCCCGTGAAAGGTAAAAATCTGCCCCTGTTCCGGGAGTCGCCGGGTCTCATGCAGGATCAACCCGGCGATGGTGGCGGCCTCTTCGTCGGGTAATCCCCAGCCGAATTCACGATTAAGATCACGAATGGTAACACTGCCCTGGGCGACGAAGCTGCCGTCTGCTCCCGCCACCACGCCGGGGAATGTCTCGTCATGTTCGTCGCTGATTTCACCAACGATTTCTTCCAGAATATCTTCCAGCGTGACGATTCCCATAAGTGATCCGTATTCATCGACCATCAGGGCGAAATGTTCCTGACGGGTGCGAAACGCCTGCAATTGATCCAACAGATTTGTCTGTTCGGGAATAAACCACGGCTCGACCGCCAGGGCGACCACATCCAGGTCGTCCAGGCCTAAATCTTTATCCAATGCCTGAACCGCCCGCAGCAACGCCTTGGCATGGAGCACACCGACAATATTTTCCGGCTTGCCCCGCCACAAGGGAATCCGGGTGTAGGGACTGGCGAGGACTTCCTCGACCACCTTTTCGGGATCCTGGTCGGCATCGACCATGACCACATCCTTGCGGTGAATAAGAATTTCGCCAACCTGGACTTCAGCCAGATCAAGAACACTGCGCAGCATGGCGCGTTCGTGATCGATGGCGCGATCCTCATCATTGTGCAGATCAATCGCGCCGCGCAATTCCTCGGCGGTCGTTGAAAAGGCGTTTCCGGACCCATAGTGAACCCCGAAAAGTCTCAGCAAGCCGCGCACAAATAAATTTATCGTACCGGTGACCGGCAACAGAACGACAACCAGCATATTGACCAACGGGGCGATCACCAGGGACATGCGATCGGCATTGCGAATGGCATAGGTCTTGGGCAGGATTTCGGAAAAAATCAGCACCAGCAGGGTCATGGCTAAGGTGGCATAGGCAATGCCGGCCTCGCCGGCCAGCGTAATCATGATGCTGGTGGCCAGGGCAGAGGCCAGAATATTGGTCAGGTTGTTGCCCAGCAAAATGGTGCTGATCAGCCGTTCCCGGTTGTCGAGCAGACGGTTGACCCGGAGCGCCCCGGCCTTGCCGTTTTGTTCAAGTTGATGCATCAACGGCCGTGACGCCGCAGTCAACGCGGTTTCCGAGCCGGAAAAGAAGGCCGACAGCAATAACAGAAATAAGATGATCGAAATGGTAATCAGCATGGCAGGTTATCCGTTGATAAAATCATTCAGATACGAGGTTAGATCTTGGTGCGCAACGTCGCCGGAAATGAAAGCCTGGCCGATGCCTCTGGCCAGAATAAAAACAAGGGTGCCGTCATCGACTTTTTTGTCCAGGCCCATATGGGTGATCAGGCGTTCGGCGCCCCACGACCGGGTCACCAGATTTTTCAGATCGACCGGCAGGCCCATTGTTTTCAGATGATCGGTGACTTTCTTGGCGGCACTTTCCGGGCAAAGGCCTGACCGCGCCGAATAGTCGAACGCCATCACCATGCCGATGGCGACGGCTTCACCGTGCAACAATTCTTCGCCGTATCCGGTTTCGGCTTCCAGCGCGTGGCCGAAGGTATGACCCAGGTTCAACAGGGCGCGGCGACCGTGTTCAAGTTCGTCTTCGGCGACGATGGCGGCCTTGGCGGCACAACTTTTCAGCACCCCGTGACGCAAGGCCGCCTTGTCACCATCGAGCAGGGCAGTTCCATTGCTTTCCAGCCACTGGAAAAAATCAGCATCACCGATCAGGCCGTATTTGACCATTTCGGCGTATCCCGCCAGCAGTTGGCGGCGGGGCAGGGTGTCCAGGGTCGCCGGGTCGATCAGCACCAGGGCCGGTTGGTGAAAGGCACCAATCAGGTTCTTGCCGAAGGACGAATTAATACCGGTCTTGCCACCGACCGAGCTATCGACCTGGGCCAGCAGGGTGGTCGGAATTTGCACCAAGGGCAAGCCGCGCATGGTGATGGCGGCGGCAAAACCGGCCAGATCGCCAATCACCCCGCCGCCCAGGGCGACGATCATGGTCGAGCGATCGACGGAAGCCCTGAACAGGCTATCGGTCAGGTCCTGAAGTTGGCTGAATTTCTTGCTTGCCTCGCCGGCTGGAATGATCACGGAAGAAACGCCGATGCCGGATTTCTGCAATGACCCCATGACCCTGTCCAGATACAGGGGGGCCACCGTATCATCGGTAATGATGATCGCCCGGCCACCCGCCATCAGCGGCGCCAAATGCTCACCCGCCTTGTCGAGCAACCCTTCGCCAATCATGATGTTATAGGATCTGGGGCCGAGATCGAGTTTCAGGCATTCGGTCACGACCCCGTGTCCCGCTGTGGCTTGCCCGAAAGCAGGAAGTTCTCCAGCGCGATCTCGACCTCATCGACGGTTTCATCGATCGGCACATCGCGGGACTTGATGGCGATATCGGCAACGGCGTATACCGGATAGCGTTGTTTCATCAAATCCTCGAGGATGGTTCTCGGGTCGCCGTCGCTCAGCAGCGGGCGGCCCTTGCGCCGACTGGTCCGTTCGACCAGCACATCCAGATCGGCCTTGAGCCAAATGGATATGCCGTTGGCGGCGACGGTAGTGCGAATACTTTCGTTCATGAAAGCACCACCGCCGGTGGCAATGATGCGCGGCGGCGCCTGCAGCAGGCGGGTGATGACTTTCAATTCCACGTCACGGAAGGCGGCCTCGCCGTAGGTTTCGAAAATATCGACAATAGAACACCCGGCGGCGCTGATGATTTCGTCATCGGCGTCGATAAAGTCGTATTTCAGGCGGGCGGCAAGTTCTCGTCCGATGCGGCTTTTACCGGCTCCCATCATGCCGATCATCACCACTGGCTTGGTTAAATGCAGGGGGGGACCGGAACTGGCCGCCGGTTCCACGGGTGTCATCATTGGTTTAAAATCTCTAATATGTGCCGAAAAAATGCCACAGTTTGAACCCACTATATAGTCTGACCCGGCGAAAATATCGACTTGATAAACAAACTTTGTACTGAAACCGATTTCCGGCTACAAGAATGACCATGAAAAGCATTTCAAAACTTGTCCTGATTCTGGTTTTCGGCCTGCTCATCGGCGGCACCGCCTTCCTCGCCACCTGGGATATTCCGGCCCCGAAAAACACCATTGAAAAAGTCCTGCCCGATGATCGATTCCCGCGCTAAGTACGGGATCGTCCTGACCGGCGCGCTGGTCCTGACCGCCTCGCTTGGGTACGCGCAGACAACCGACAGCGGCCCGGTCCGCCTGACCCCGCCGGTGCAGTTGCAAGGGCTCACCGAACAAGCGCCGCCACCGCCACAGCCATCAGAAATCGCGCCCACCGCGCCCATTGTGCCGACCTTGAGCGCACCGGCCGTTGCCCCCGAACCGGGCATTCAGGTCGATACCCTTAAATCCATCAGCCCCGACAGGGCCGGGATTCTGGACCCGGAACACGGCGGGTTCGGGGCCGACATGTGGCGCGGCAGCAGTAGCCGTTTTATCGAAACCATGCTGCTGCGGATGCCCATCAACGTGGCCTCGAGCACCATGCGCGATCTGATGCGGCGATTGCTGCTGACCCCGGCGACCATGCCGGCCGATCATCCGGGCGACGGGTCCCATGTGGTCCGGCGGGTCGGCCTGTTGGCGGAAATGGGAGAAGTCGATGCGGTCGGCCTGTTGCTCGATGCCATACCGGGTCGCGAGGCAATCGATCAACTGGTCCGCTACGAAGCCGATATCCGGTTCCTGGCCAACGACAACGCGCGCGCCTGCGCCCTGGCCGCCGGGCAGATCGGTCGTTTCGACAATGCCTACTGGCAAAAAGCCTTCATCTTCTGCCAGGCCCTGGCTGGCGAACAGGACAAGGCGGCGCTGGGAGTTTCCCTGTTGCAGGAAATCGGCGACGAAGACGAGGCGTTCTTTACCCTGGTTGGCATTCTAACGGGTGCCGAGGGCAAATTGGAAAGTCTGCCCGACCCGACACCTCTGCATTTATCCATGGCCCGGGCCGGCAAGGTTCAACTGCCGGGCGATGTGGTGACCTCCAACAAGCCGGGGATTTTGCGATCCATCGCGACCAGCCCCAATGCGCCCGTCGAAACAAGGCTGGAAGCCGCCGAACGGGCGGAACTGGCCGGGGCGCTGGATGTCGATACCCTGCGCCAGCTTTATACCAGTGTGTCCTTTACCGAGCAGGATCTGGCCAATCCCCTGTCCCGTTCGGAAGTGGAAAGCGGGCCTTTAAGCCGGGCATTGTTGTACCGCACGGTGCTGGTTCAGACCGTGCCGACGGCGCAGGCGGAAGTTATCTCCAGGGCCCTGGCGCTGGCCCGTGAAGGCGGCAGGTATCCCTCGACCGTGCGGGTCTTCCTGCCGGTATTGCGGCAGATGCCGCCCTCGACCGAACTGGCCTGGTTCGCGCCGGAAGTCATTCGGGCGTTCCTGACCGGCGGCGAAGTTGATCTGGCGTTGCCCTGGTTTACCCTGCTCAAGGCCAAGGCCATGTTTGATACGGACGCGCTCGCCGCTCTTGCGGCGCTGTCGCCCATCGCCCGTCTGGCCGGGGCCGATCAGGGCAGCGAAAATCCCCTGCCGGCCTGGTGGGCGAGAAACAAGGACTTAGAAGACGGGCCGGAGAAAGCGGCCCTGCTCTATAGCCTGTTCGAAGCCATGAACGAACCGGTCTCGGCGGTCTCGTGGGAAGCCCTGCTCGATGGTCCGCAACGCTCGACCGTGGTCATGCCGTCTCCGGCCCTGTGGAACAGGCTGGCCTCGGCGACCAAGGCGGCGAGTTCGCCAGCGCCGCCGCAAACCGAAATTCCCACCGGCTCCATGCCCAATACAACGATGGCCATCGCCGCCGGTGCTTCGGCCCGGTCGGTGCCCCGCCAGCGCTTCGGCGAGGCTTTGTTGCTGGGCCTGATCGCCCTCGGTGACGGCGGACCAGGCCAGGCCACGCCGATCGTGCTGAGCCGGGTGATCGGGGCCATGCGCGCCATCGGCCTGGAAACCGAGGCTCGTGCTTTGGCCCTGGAAGCGGCGGTCGCGGCGGGCTTGTGAAATCAAGATGGCCAAGCCTCAACCCCACCGCAGCGTCGAAAATTTTCTCGAAATGCTGCTGGTTGAACGGGGGGCGGCGGCCAACACTATTGAATCCTATGGTCGCGACCTGAACGACTTCGCGGTTTTTTCCAGTGCCCGCAAACGCAATCCCGAAGATGCCGATACGCGTATTGTGCGCGGCTACATGAAAAAACTCTCGGGTTATGGCATGGCCCCATCGACCAGCGCCCGAAAGTTGTCTGCCCTGCGTCAGTATTTCAGATTTCTTGTCGCCGAAGGTTATCGCCAGGACGATCCCAGTGCCGCCATCGACAGTCCCCGGCAGGGGCGGTCCTTGCCGAAGTACCTGAACGAAGACGAAGTCGATCAATTGCTCAGGGCCGCCGCAGACCGGCGCGGCAGCGATGGCAAGCGGCTGGTTGCCCTGCTGGAAATTCTTTACGCCACCGGCCTGCGGGTCAGCGAACTGGTCGGCTTGCCCCTGGCCGCCTTGTCGAGGGACGGCACCATGCTGATCGTGCGCGGCAAGGGCGACAAGGAACGCATGGTCCCGTTGAGCGAACCGGCGACCCAGGCCGTGGAAATTTACCGCCAGGTCCGACAAACATTTTTACCCAAAAGAAAAAGCCAGGTGAGTGACAAATACCTGTTTCCATCTCGCGCCAAACAGGGGTTTCTGACCCGCGCCCGGTTCGGCCAACTATTGAAGAAACTGGCAGCCGAGGCCAGGCTGGACCCGGACCGTGTCTCGCCCCATGTTTTGCGCCATTCCTTTGCCAGCCATTTACTGGCCCATGGGGCCGACTTGCGGTCCTTGCAGCAGATGCTCGGCCACGCCGACATCGCGACGACGCAAATTTACACTCATGTCCTGGATGAACGCCTGAAACGGCTGGTCGCCGAGGCCCATCCGCTGGCCGGGCCGAGCGACAAAAAAATCTAACCGATAACCCGCTGCATCAGCCAATTGGCGTTGCGCAGCAAGCGGGCATCGTCGCCACGGGGGCCGATGACCTGGACCCCCAGGGGCAACCCGTTCGGGCCTTCCATCAACGGCAGGGTGATCGACGGCACCTGGCAGTATGTCGCCAGGGTGTTGAAGGCCGGGTCGCCGGTACTGTCCAGGCCGACCGGGGCTTCACCGGTCGCGGCCGGGGTAACGATGAAGTCGTAGTGGTCGAACACCATGTTCAGGCCCTTGTTGAGCAACTCCTGGCCATCGATCGCGGTGTTGTAGTCAACGGCGCTGATTTGCTGGCCGTGTTCGATCATTTTGCACAACGTGTCGCTCAGTTTGTCTTTGCCGTGTTGATAATATCCGGCGTAGCTTTTGGCCAGGTCCGCATCCATCACCGTGCGGTGCATATCAATGGTATGATTAAACGGTTCGGACAGTTCCAGATCGTGACAATCCTGACCCAGCATTTCCGCCAGTTCTTCGAAAGCTTCCTGGGTTTCGGGGTCGGCCTGATCCCACACGGCGGTTTTGGCGAATGCCACCACCGGGGTCAATGGCGGTTCCGTGTTCAGGGTATTTCGCAACGCCGGGGTGGCGCGAAACTGGCTGTGTTTGTCGGCCGGATCGTGGGCGATCAGCACTTCGGTCAGCAGGGCGATGTCGTCCAGTGATCTGGCAAAGGTGCCGATGCTATCGAGCGGCGGTGAGGAGGACAGCACGCCGGTGCGGGGGATCAGGCCGTGGCTCGGTTTGAAGCCGTAAATTCCACAATACGAGGCCGGACGAATGACCGAGCCGTTGGTCTGGGTACCGATCGCCAGGGGTGCCATAAAAGACGCCACGGCGGCGCAGGAGCCGCTTGATGAGCCGCCCGGTGTGCGCGTTACGTCGTGGGGATTGGTGGTTTTTCCGGGACCGAAAACGGCCAGTTCGGTGGTCACCGTCTTGCCCATGATGATCGACCCGGCCGACCCGGCCCATGCCGATCACCCCGAACCGCTTGCCGGTGGTTTGCCGCCCGACCATAAAGGCCGGGCTCCAGTCTTTCCAGTGTTGGGATCGCACCAGCCGTTCCCCTTCGCCGGCCCGCCGGGCCGCGCCCAGCATCAACAGAATGGCGATTTCGGCGGTCGCATCGGACAACACATCGGGCGTGTTGGTGACAATGATCCCCTTGTCCCTGGCGGCAACCAGATCACAATGATCGACACCGACGGAAAAATTGGCGATAGCCTTGATCCTGGCGGGCAGGGCGGCGATCAATTCGGCGGTGAATTTCTCCGTATGGCAGGGCAGGATGGCATCGGCCCCGGCGGCCAGCCTGATCAGATCCTCGGCTGAATAAAGCGTATCGTCCGGGTTCAGGATCGGCGCATAGTCCCGTTGCAGGCGGGCCTCAACGGCGTCCGGCAATTTGCGGGTGAGCAGAATGACAGGCCGCTCACCGCCGGTCGCGGGGGCACTCAAGAGAGCCGCTGCGGCAAATCGATATCGCCGGGCAAGCGGCCCCCGAAATCAGTCGTGATATCGCCGCAGGTCTTGGCCACCAGGGCACCGAGCACCGGAATGCGTTCATTGGTAATGCGCGCCGACGGGCCCGAGACCGAAATCGCCGCCAGGGGATCGCCGTTTTCATCATAGATGACAGCAGCCACACAGCGCATACCGATGGATTGTTCTTCGTCGTCCAGGGCGTAGCCGCACCTGCGAACCTTATCCAGGGTGGACAGAAACTGCGGTGTCTTCAGAACCGCATTCGGATCGTTGAGCGCAAACGACCTTTGCCGCTGGGCCCGGACAAATTCGGCTTCCGGCTGGGCCGCCAGCAGCGCCTTGCCAACGGCCGAACAATACATCGGCGTGCGGGCCCCGGGTTTGACAAACGCCCGCATCATTTCGCGGCATTCAACTTGCGCCAGATAGACAATTTCCTCGTTGTCCTGGGTCGCCAGATTAACCGTTTCACCGGCCTGATCCATCAAATGACGCATGAAAATCTTGGCCAGCGGGACAAAATTGCGGGAGCGCGCAAACGCATTGCCGACAACGAAAGCCTGAACCCCGACGGACCAAAGATTGGTCGACCGGCTGAAGCGCACAAACCTTCTGTTTTCCAGCGTCGTCAACAACCGGTGGGTGGTCGATGTGGGCAAATGGGCGAGCCCGGCCAGTTCCGTCAGGGTCAGGCCGTTGTCGTGATCGGCCAGTATTTCCTGGATCACCAGGGCGCGGGTCAAGGATTGGACCTGGGGGCTGCGGTCTATTGGTTTGTTCCTGGTTTTAAGGGGTTTGGCAACCTTGGAAAGGGTCTCGTTCAAGGTGTTTTTCCGATCTTGTCTCGGGTGTTCGTATGGATTGACCGGGCACCCTACAGTCATTCCCATATTGTGGAAAGGCTTTCCTAAAATATTGACAGCCTGGCAGACCAAGGGCAAGTTGACCCTCTATCTAGCGGCAGTTTCGGGAACCGGAAAAAAATGAGCTTCACAAAAGTCGAACAATGTCAGCCACGGCTGAACAGGTCGGAACTCGCGGTTCCCGGATCGAACACGCAGTTTTTGCAAAAAGCGGCACTCAGCGATGCCGACGTGGTGTTCCTGGATCTGGAAGATTCCGTCGCCCCCGACGACAAGGTGATTGCCCGCAAGAACATTATTCAGGCGCTTAACGATCTGGACTGGACCGGCAAGACTGTGTCCCTGCGGATTAACGGGCTCGATACCCCTCATATGTACCGCGATGTGGTCGATGTGGTCGAACAGGCCGGATCGCACCTGGACCTGATGATGATACCCATGGTCGGCACGGCGGCCGATATTTATACGCTTGATGTGCTGGTCAGCCAGATCGAAGCGGCCAAGGGATTGCGGAAGAGGATCGGCTTCGAGATGATCATCGAAACGGCGCTCGGCATGAGCAATATAGATGAAATCGCCGCCGCCAGCCGACGCAATGAATCGCTGCATTTTGGGGTCGCCGACTATGCCGCCTCGACCAAGGCGCGGACCACCGCCATAGGTGGTCCGAACCCGGATTACGGCGTTCTGACCGACCCTGGTAGTGACGGCAAGCGGGATTATCACTGGGGCGATATGTGGCATTACGCCATCGCCCGCATGGTCGTCGCCGCCCGCGCCAATGGCCTGCGCCCCATCGATGGCCCGTTCGGTGATTTTTCCGACCCCGACGGCTATGCCGCCCAGGCCAAGCGGGCCGCGGTGCTGGGTTGCGAAGGCAAATGGGCCATTCATCCCAGTCAGGTCGACCTGGCCAACAAGCTGTTCAGCCCGTCAGCGGAAGAAGTGGCGAAGGCCAGACGCATAATTGAGGCCATGGAGACCGCCCAGAAAGAAGGCAAGGGGGCGGTCGCACTGGATGGCCGGCTGATCGATTTAGCCTCCATCAAACAGGCCGAAGTTCTGGTCAAAAAAGCCGAGGAAATCGCCGCCTCCTTGTAAAGGGATATCTAATGGCATATTATGCCATAAGAGCGATTGATCAGGAGTGACGGTCATGCCGACCCGCAATGTTGTATTAACCGATCATCAGTCTGATCTCGTCGAAGGACTGGTCTCATCCGGTCGTTACCAAAACGCCAGCGAAGTTCTGCGCGAGGGCTTGCGGTTAATTGAGGCCCGCGATGCCGATGAACAAGCGCGCCTGGATGCCTTGCGCGCCGCCATTCAAGTCGGCATCGACGATGTTGAGGCCGGGCGATACAGGGCTTTTGAAAGCCACGACGAACTCGGGATCTATCTCAAACAGTTGACGGAAGACTCTCTCGCAAAGCATCGCTCGAAACAGCCCTGATGGCATGCGTAGGCGCCGATTGGGACGTGCGCCTAACGAGCGCGGCGGAAGCGGATTTTCGCTCTATAATTGACTGGACGGCGGATCGCTTTGGCGAAGAGCAGGCTGAAACCTATGCCGGAGTCGTTGCGGCGGCAATTGAGGCTCTGTCGGACGGGCCGAAAATCATCGGCGTTAAACGGCGCGTAGATATCGACGACGGCATTTATACGCTCTCCGTAGCCAGGTCCGGTCACAAAGGACGCCATCTTATTACGTTTTGTGTTGCCGACGATGGTGAACCGCAAACGATTTATGTTCTTCGTATTTTGCACGACGCCATGGATATTCAGCGTCACTTACCTTCCCGTCAATAACTCCCCGCCGCCGGATTGAGGCCATAGCGGCGCTCCAAGGTCGGGGCCAGGCCTTCGCCGCGCCCGATGTTACGCGAAAGCCTCCCCTCGACCTTCTCGACCACGATGTCCAGGCCGATATTGCCGTTGCCGTCCCGGCGTGTCCGGACCTTGGCCTCCGTTC
>CBFDVE010000038.1:0-12217 GCA_965613205.1 uncultured Rhodospirillaceae bacterium | reverse complement strand
CATTCGAAGGACCGGGCGATGCGGCCCTGGTCGTCGAATGGGAATTCGGGTTTTTTGCCGTGCAGGAAAACCACGTTGTGATCGCCCCCGGCGCAACTGTTGCCGCACCATTCGGTGCCCGGATAACAGACAAACGTGCCATCCACGTTCAAGCCATCGATCAGATCGACCGCCGCATCCCAGTTGGATTTGGTGATCTGGAAGTCGTTCGCCGTGTAGCCAAGCACATCCAGGCCGGCGATATCGCGCCCGTAGGTCAGGTTATAGCTGGTCGAATTAGTGCCCACCGTATCGTCGGAATGGACGTGCAAGTCGCCGTAGAACACCCGGTCGACGGGGCTGGCGTCATCGGCGGTGATATAGAATACTGACGCGGTGACTTCCGGGTGATCGACCATGGTCGCGGTCAGTTCCAGCTCCCCCGCCGCCGTCGGCAAGTCTTGCACCGCCGCCACCGACCAGCCCTCCTTGGCCAGATCGATGGTGGTTTCATACACTGTCGCCCCGTCGCGGCTGCCGGTCAGGTGGACCTGGCGATCTTCGTTCCAGCAGGTATTGCCCCAAGAATCTTCGGCCCGTACCCGCACGGTGCAGGGCTGGCCCGGTCTCACCAGGCGCGAACCGGCCATGATCAATTGCGCCGGAACGCCGGGGACAATATCGATATGAACGTCGCCGGGGATATCGCAGAAACGCGATGTGCCCAGCGGATCGATGTAGCAACGGAAACGGAAACCTTGTTCGACGAATGTCTGCGACCGGGTGCCGGGGCCGCCGCCGCGGCGATCACCCAGGCGGATGATAATGTGGTCGCCGGGTTTCAGGTAGCCATCGACCGTATCGACGATAATCGCCTTCTGGAACGGCCGTTCATGGCCTTTTTGATCGAAGCGTACTTTCAGGGATTGCACCGTCGCCGGGCTTTGCCCATGGGCGCAGGGTCCGGCGTGATATTCCGCTGAAACGTAATTGGCGGCGGTCGGGTCCGATGTCTGGAACAATGCCCAGTCGGAATAGAATTTGAACGTCGCTTTAATCCAGGCGCCATCGGCGATGCCCGATGCTCCGACCGTGTAGTCGAGAACGATTTCCGTCCATTCGCCGGCCACCAGGCGGTCCACGTTGCAGGTCACACCGCCCAGAAAAGGCATCTCTTTGGTCTGTTTGTAAAGGCCTTTGGGGGCCGTGTAATCGCCCAGGGTATGCTTCAGCTCCGCGTCCGTCATCCAGGGCTGGAACCAGCCCTCGCCGGGGGAATTTTCTGCCATTTTCTTAATCCTCGTTTTGTCAGTTATCGGTAACAGGGGTTATTTTCTTGACTTCACGCCCGTCCATAATGTCCTGGCGATGACGAAGAAGGTCAGCGCCATCAGCACCATGGCAACGGGGCGTTGGACGAACATGTAGGTATCGAACTCGGAAATAATTACCACCTGCTGCAAGGCGCGTTCCCATTCGGGGGCAAGAATGAAGCCGATCAGGAAGGCGACATAGGAAAAGTCAAACTTTCGCATGAAGTACCCGACGGTGCCGAATATCAGCATGACGATAACGTCAAACATCGATGATTGAGCCAGGTAGGATCCCATGATGCAGGTAAAAATAATGACGGGGTAAAGAATCGACGCCGGGATTTCCACGGCCTTGCAGAAAAACCTGAGACCAAAACGGCCGATAACGAGCAGGAAAATACTGGCGACAACAAGGCTGCCGTAAACACCGTACATAAGCTGGGCATTTTCCTCGAACATCAGCGGTCCGGGCTGCATCCCGTGAATCATGAACGCGCCCATCAGCATGGCAACGGCCAGGTTACCCGGAATTCCCAGCACAAACAGCGGGATCAGGCTGGCCGCGACGACGGCGCTGTTGGCCGATTCAGACGCGGCAATCCCCTCGAGCCGGCCTTTGCCGAATTCTTCGGGGTGTTTCGAACGCTTCATGGCCTGATCATAAGACATGAACGAGGCGACCGGCGCGCCAAGGCCCGGCATGGCGCCGACGCCGATGCCGATGGCGGTTCCCCGCAACAGCGTTTTGGCACTGCCGATAAACTCTTTCCACGACAGCAGGCGATCTTCCAACTTTTCCGAGAACACGTTGGTCACGTGGGTGCCGATGCCTTTGATGACTATTCTTTCAAGCTGGATCAGAATTTCTGAAAATGCCAGCAAGCCAATCGCCACGGGGATCAACTTGACCCCGGCGCCCAACTGATAAATGTCGAAGGTCAGCCTGGGTAATGCGGTAACCGGCTCGGTGCCGATCATGCCGACGGCTAGTCCCAAGCTGGCGGCCATCAGGCCGCGACCGATGGAACTGGTGCCGATGCCGGCAATCACCGTCAGGGCCAGGGATATCAGCGCAAAAATTTCTGCCGGTCCCATGAACAGCGCTATCGCCGCGAGCGGCGCGGCGATCAAAATCAGCACTGCCGTTGAAATGACATCACCGGCAACGGAACTGTAGAGCGCCATCCTGAGCGCCTTTTCACCCTTGCCCTGCTGGGTCAGGGGATAGCCATCCCACGCCGTTGCCGCCGCTTCAGGGGTCCCCGGTGTCCGCAACAGCACGGCTGAAACCGCGCCACCAAAAAAGGCCCCCTTGTTGAGGCCGATCAGAAAACCGATCGCGGTCAGCGCCGACATATAGTAAGTGGCCGGAATAAAAAGCGCGATGGCCATGGGACCATTGATGCCCGGGATGGCACCGATCAAAACACCGATGGCGACACCGACAAACACGAACATCAGGCTGTTCGGTGAAATGGAATCCAGCAATCCCGCGATGATCATTTCCATGGCTATTATATCCGGTTGATATTTTGATTACTTAAAAAAGCTGGGGTCCCGGAACGGGAACGCCGAAGCCATAACGCATGACAATGTATAAAACCCCGACAGCGGCGACCGAGACGATGATCGGCTGAACAAATGTTCGGGTGCCGATGACAAACTGAATGGCAAGCATGAACAGGAGGGCCGCTGGAATGTAGCCGATGTAGTCAATACCGATGACAAGCAAGGCACAGGGAATCATAAAGCTGAGAAGACGGAATAGCTTGACCCTGCCGACCTGGGTAAAACCGGTTGTCTTCCCGTCCTCGGGAAATTCACTTTCTCCGGGCGGCAAAGCTTTGCCCTTAAGCCTGGAAGTGGCATTGCGCACCAGGACAAGAATAGACATCACAAGAATGACGGATATGGAAACATTCGGCACCAGGGCGGGCGACGCGCCGTAGCCCGGATAGTCGGGCGTGTAATTGGGAATTGCCCAGGCCAGCATTAAAATGCAGAACGCCACGATCAGAAGATAGGCTATCGTGTCTCTTTGTATTCTTGTCAATCTATCCTCCCCCGTGACCGGGCACCCCCCGCCGTCCGGTGCCCATAGCGCGTTACCGGCAACGACATTTGGTTAATTTGCCGCAATCGGCGTGACCCGGTTTTAATCAACCAGGTCACGTCAAATTTGCTGCATTACCTGTTCTTTGCCTGTTCACCGAAGGTGTCGAACATATCCTTCATGGCCTTGTCGGCATATTCCTCGCCCCACGTTACCGGGCGCATCTTAAGGTTCTCGGTGATGAAGGTTTTGGTTTCGGGATTGTTCGCCAGCGTATTTGCGGCGGCCAGCAGCTTCGCCTTGACAGCCGCATCCAGGCCTTTCGGCGCGACCAGGACAACAATCATTTCGATCTTCTCGTCATAACCCTGTTCCCGCAAGGTTGGCACATCGGGAATCGGCGGCAACCTTTCGCCCAACGCGGCGGCGATCAGTTTGATGGTGCCGGCTTCCACGAACTTGTAGAGAATAGCGCCGACATAGCCGATATGCACATGGCCGCCGGTCACCGCTTGAATCACGGACGGCCCACCCTTGCTTGGCAACAGCGCCAGTCTGACGCCTTCTTTTTTGGCCATGCGCATCAGGGCGTCGCGGTCATCGGCGCCGTGGAACATGGCATTCAGCGTCGAATTGTTGTTCTTTCTGGCCCACGCGAAGGCTTCCTTCAAGGTTTTCCAGGGCGCGTCGCCCTTGGCGATGAAGCCGCTGGAATTCAGCGCCAGCAGGGTCAGGTAGTCAAAATCATCATAGGTATATGTCAGCTTGTTGTAATGGGGCTCGTAGGTAAAAGGCGTCGCCGAGGTAATGCCGATGCTGTATCCATCGGCCTTTGCCCGGCTCAGTTCGGTCGCCATCACGGTACCGTGGGACCCCGTCACGTTTTTGACGTTGATGGGTTGGCCGAGAATTTTACTGAACCTTTGCGCCATGCCGCGGGCCAGGCGATCGATCTGCGCACCCGGCTGGGTCATGGTTAAAAAAGTAATGGGACGGCTCGGATATTCGGCGGCATCGGTGGGGCCTGCGAGCGTTGCCGCCAGCACCAGACCGAGCCCAATCATGATCATCTTTTTCATCGTCTCTCCTCCCTGTCATCGGACAAATTTGCCTGTCTCCGGCCCTGTTAGATCAGGGCCACTTTTTTTTATGGTCGATCATAGTAGCAACCGAAACCGTTGGCCTATGTCATCCAGGCGACAAATCAGCTAAATCGACTGGATAACTTCACAGGCCGGCATTTGATCGACAGTGTTGATCGGGCTGGCTACGGTTCTCTCAAACATGTAATTGTATTGCCAGCGTTACAGGGAGATTTAGTCCGTTGGTCAGAAATCTGGGAATTAGCGCCAATTCCATTGCCGGGTTCGGCTCGGGTCGTGAGGGTATTCGCGGCATCGATGATCGGGGTGTCGATGATTTGGCGGATTCGTGGTCTGCCGCGCACGCCAATTTTCTATCCAGCCTGTCGCCGATTGAAACTGGAAACCTGCTGAAATTCTCGCGCCAGATTGACCTGAAACCCCGCGACCAGTTGTTTCGGGCCGGGGATCGTTCGAATGATGTCTACATCGTCGGCGGCGGGTGCATCCGTCTTTATCAGGTTTCCCTGACCGGCAGGGAAACAATTCTGTGGCTTAGTTTTCCCGGTGAAATATTCGGTATTGCCGGGCTGTGGAGCGGCAGCGAGCGTGAAATTCATGCCGTCGCCAACGAGGCCTCACGGGTCTATTCAATCCGGCGTAGCGATTTCGCTGAATTTCTGGGCACCCATCCCGAAGTTTCCATGCGGGCGATCGGAATTCTTTCGGCCAGGGTCCGGACCCTTGGCCACGCCCTGGTCGGGCTGGCTACGGATAATGTTGAAATGCGCATCGCCCGGCTGCTGGTCAGGTTCGCCGCAGTCACCGCAGATACGCCCTGTTCGGAACGTCAATTGGCGGGGGAATTGTGCGTCAATGTTCGACTGACCCATCAGGATATCGCCAATCTTATTGGCGCCAGTCGACAGACCGTGACATCGACTTTAACAATTCTTCGCAAACGGGGAACCGTGCAGACCGTCAACCAGCATATTCACATTATTCAGCCGGCTCATTTGCGACGGATGCTGGCCCTGGGCGCGGCCTGACCCGCACCACTGTGAAAGGAATACGCCGATGATCCGGGGCCCAGATAGTTTGCTGCCATGGCCGCGCGAGGCGGCGACCCCGGCGGCTCAATCGAGCCGGTCTTTCAGCGACCCCGGATCGAACCTGATTCTGGATTTTCACGGCGACCCTTTAAGCGCCGGCCTGTGCGTGTTTTCCGATGGCAACCATCATATGGCGCTGGAAGCCGCCGTACAGGCCTTCGTCGCCGACAATCCGGGCGTTGGCGATGTCTTTTACACAACCACGCCACCGGCTCCCCTGGTCGATGCCTTGCTGGGCGAAGGACTGGTGATCGGCAACCTGACGCTCAGCCGCAAGCCCCAGGTGTTCATCGGCCCGGCACCCATTCTCGACAAATTGATCGAGGCCGGTGTGATGACCGGCCATGCCCCGTTCGCGCAAAGCCGGGGCAATGTCCTGCTGGTGCGCAAGGGAAATCCCAAGGCCATCGGCGCAATAGGCGATCTGCTATCCGCCCCTGTCACCCTGGCGCTGTCCAACCCGAACAGCGAAAAAGCATCTTACGTCGTTTACCGCGACACCTTGCTGGGCCTGGCGCGGGATACCGGGATCGATACAAACGCGCTGTCTGCCCTGATTTCCGGCGAAAGCGGGTCAACCGTTTTTTCGACCACGATCCATCACCGCGAAGTGCCGCAACTGCTGGCCGCTGGACAGGCCGATGTGGCGGTGATCTATTATCATCTGGCCCTTCGCTACACCCGTATTTTCCCCGATACGTTCGATATCGTACCGCTCGGCGGCGTGCCCGATGGCGAACGTTCGCCGGAAAACCTGACCACCCGCTATCATCTGGGATTAATCGGCGACGGCGGAACGTGGGGAGAACGATTTGTCTCCTTCATGCGAAGCCCGCGAGTGCAGGTGTTATACGAAGACCACGGGCTGCAACGGGTGCCCTAAGGTCATAAACCCATAATTTGCGAAAAGCATTATCGGGTTTATCCAAACCGGATAATAATTTATACAAAGCCCTGCCGACTGATCCCATTCCTGCGGGAAAGACAAAATAGCCGAACCATGCCGATTAACCGACTGATTGAGGGCTTTGCGTCCTTTCGCCAAACCTATTATGAAAAACGACCGGATTTTTTCCGCCAGTTGATCGAAAAAGGGCAGCGGCCCGATATTATGATCATCGCCTGTTCCGACAGCCGGGTGAATCCTTCGATCATCGCCAGGGCCGATCCGGGCGAGCTGTTCATCGTTCGCAATGTGGCTAATCTGGTGCCGCCCTACGCGCCGGACGGCAGCTATCACGGCACCAGCGCGGCGGTCGAATTCGCCGTCCGTGACTTAGGTGTGGGCCACATCATCGTGCTCGGCCATTCCCATTGCGGCGGCATTCGCTATCTATGCCAGGGCCATGAAAACATGGAAAACCGGGAATTCCTGGATGGCTGGATGTCCATCGTCGGCACCGCGCAGGACAGCGACCTGAGCGGCGAAGAACAGCTTCGGCATGTGGAACGGGCGGCGGTAAAGGTATCTTTAGGCAATCTGCTGACCTTTCCCTGGATCAGCGAACGCATCGAAGAGGGGCGTTTACAACTGCATGGCTGGCTGTTCGATCTGGATGTCGGTGAATTGTTGGCCCACCAGCCTGATGGAAGCTGGCGGACGGCCGGTCGCATGGCTTGAATCGGAAAGGTAAAGAGTGACAGATAAAACCACAGCGACAGATAAAGACGCACCCCTGCGGGACGATATCCGTCTGCTTGGCCGGCTGCTTGGGGATACGGTGCGCAAGCAAAATGGCGTGACCGCCTTTGAAACCGTCGAGATGATCCGGCAGATTTCGCTCAGCTACCATCGCCACGATGACGAACCGGCCAGGCGGGACCTGAAGAGAATTCTGACCGGGCTGGATCCGGTTCAGGCGGTCGACGTGATCCGGGCCTTCAGCCTGTTTTCTCATTTGGCAAACATTGCCGAAGATTTACATCATATTCGCCGCACCCGCAGCCACGATATGGCCGGTGATCTGCCCCGGCGGGGAGCCATGGCGAACGAGTTGATGCGGGCCACCGAAGCCGGCGTCAGCGCCGATAAATTACGCGCCTTCTTCGCCCAGGCCCATGTGGTGCCGGTGCTGACCGCCCATCCAACGGAAGTTCGGCGCAAAAGCACCATGTACCACGAACTGATCATTACTGCCCTGCTGGCGCGGCGCGGCCAGGCCGACCTGACGCCATTTGAACGTAGTGAAATTGACAGTCAGATCGGCCGCACGGTGCTGGCCCTGTGGCAAACCGGCATGTTGCGCAACAGTCCGCTTGATGTGCTCGATGAAGTCAGCAACGGGCTGAGTTATTACGACTACACATTCCTCGAACAATTGCCGAAGATTTACCGGGCCATCGAAGACCGCCTGGGCGAGCAACTGGATGATCGACCAGTCGAACCTTTAGCCCCGTTCCTGCGCATCGGTTCGTGGATCGGCGGCGACCGGGATGGCAACCCGTTTGTCACGGCAAGCGTTTTGCACCAGACCGTGCGCCGTCACGGCAACAAAATTTTTTCATTCTATTTTGAGCAACTGCACCGACTGGGGGGTGAACTGTCGATGTCCGGATATCTGGTCACCGTGCCGGGTGCGCTGGCCGCCTTGGCCGACCGGTCGCCGGATCAATCTCCTCACCGGGCCAGCGAACCCTACCGGCGCGCCATATCGGGGATGTATGCGCGGCTGGCCGCGAGCGCCGAAAAGCTGGGCCTGGGCGAGCCGCCTCGCCACCCCGTCGGCGAAGCCGATCCCTACGATGGCCCGTCCGAGATGGCGGCGGATTTACAAGTCCTGCATGATGCCCTGGTGAAAACCGGTCTGGCGGATCTGGCCAACGGTCGACTGCGGGATTTACGCCGGGCCCTGGAATGCTTTGGCTGGCACCTGACCTCCCTTGATCTGCGTCAGAATTCCGACGTTCACGAACGGGTCATTGCGGAATTGTTCGAAGCGGTCGATCCCGGCACGGATTTCGGTGCCTTGAGCGAAGATCAGCGCATTACCCTGCTGGTTGCCGAACTGGGGTCGAACCGTTCCCTGCTGCGCAGCGGCTGGACCTACAGCGACGAGGCGCGGTCAGAACTGGATATTCTGGCCGCTGCGGTCGAAGCCCGGGCCACGCTTGGTAACAGAGCGGTGACCACGTCGATCATTTCCAACACCCGCTCGGTATGCCATATGCTGGAACTGGCGGTGCTGCTGAAACAGGTCGGTCTGGTCTCGCCGGACGGTCGCGCATCGCTATTCATCGTACCGCTGTTTGAAACCATCGCCGATTTACGTAATTGCGTCGATATCATGGACCGGGTGCTGGCGATCCCAGAGTACCGGGCGCTGGTGGACAGTCTGGGCGGCATCCAGGAAATCATGCTGGGTTATTCCGACAGCAACAAGGACGGCGGCTTCGTCACCTCGGGCTGGGAACTTTACAAGGCGCAAACGGGGCTGATTGATTTGTTCGCCCGGCACGGGATCAGGTTGCGCCTGTTCCACGGTCGCGGCGGAACGGTCGGGCGGGGCGGCGGCCCCAGCTATGATGCCATCCTGGCCCAACCCGCCGGGGCGGTCCAGGGCCAGTTGCGGCTGACCGAACAGGGCGAAATTATTTCCAGCAAGTATTCCAATGGCACCCTGGGTCGGCGAAACCTGGAAATTCTCGTCGCCGCCACCCTGGAAGCGACCCTGTTACAAAAAGACGACCCGGCCCCGCCGCCGCAATACCTGGCCGCCATGGATCAGCTATCGGCCACGGCCTACGACGCCTACCGGGACCTGGTCTATGAAACCGATGGGTTCGAGGACTATTTCTGGGCCTCTACCGTGATCAACGAAATCGCTACCCTAAATATCGGGTCGCGGCCGCCGTCCCGAAAGAAGACCCGGAAAATCGAAGATTTGCGCGCCATTCCCTGGGTCTTCAGTTGGTCGCAATGCCGGCTGATGCTGCCGGGCTGGTACGGGTTTGGCTCGGCGGTGGAAAAATGGCGGTCCGACAACCCGCAAACGGGCATGGCCCTGCTACAGGAACTGTATCAGCAGTGGCCGTTTTTCCGGGCCCAGTTGTCGAACATGGATATGGTGCTGTCGAAAACCAGTATCGCCATCGCCCGGCGCTATTCGGAACTGGTGCCTGATGAAGATTTACGGGCTCGCATTTTTGATCGCATCGGCGAGGAACGGCGGCGTTCAATCGATGCCCTGCTGGAAATATCCGGTCACGACAGGTTACTGCAAGCCAACCCGCTGCTGGAAAGGTCCATCCGCAACCGCTTCCCCTATCTGGACCCCCTGAACCATCTGCAAGTGGAAATGATGAAAAAGTATCGGCTGGAATCACAGGACCGGAAAGTCCTGCGCGGCATTCAGCTGACCATCAACGGTATATCGGCGGGCCTGCGCAATAGCGGGTAAATTCGCGATATCTTCAGTTCAGAAAATTATCCAGTTCGAGCCAGAAAACCACGAAAACCATGGCGAACATGATAAATTCGGCGAGGCCGATCATCATGATCATACTGGAAATTCGCCGGGCCGAGGGTTTCATGCCGTGCCAGACCCGAAGCATGTACCACTTCCAGCCGGGCACCCACGACCATTTTTTCCAAAGATGCAGATATCGGTGGATATCGCGACCCCACTGCACCAGGCTTTTATCGACTTCGTCCATGCGGGCGCGGCGTTGATCGGCGCTGGTGCCGGAATAATCGTCGATAACAATCAGCTCTGCCGGGCCTTCGGGCGTGGCGGAAATTCGAAACGTGGTCGAGGTTTTTAGGCCGCTGCCATATCGGATAACCAGGCCATCGTCGGTGATTTGCGATCTGAGTGTGGTTTCAATGGGTTTATCGATGCTCAGGTTGAGGGCCTTGAATTCATGTTCGCCATCACCGGTTTGCCGCCAATGTTCGTATTCCATTTGCGAGTTGATCCGCAGCAGGCGCTCGGCATCCTGCAAAAACGCCGCCAGGGCATCGCCGCTGAACGGTGTCTGCACGGTGACCTGGGCAAAATCCTGATCCTGACCATTTTCCTGATCTTGCATTATTGGCGTTTCGGTCATGTGTCGGGATGGGGAATGATCAACAGGCGGGTCTTTAGCGCCCGAACAAGGGGGTCGAGTTTCATGCGGGACCGATAGCCCGGCGCTCCCCTCGGACGCGGCGAGCCAATGACGGCCAGGTCGAAGCGCACAGAAGCGCAGGCGTTGATCAAACACTGGTCCGGTTTGCCAAGCACGATATCGTTTGAAAAGGCCGTTTCCTGAAGCTCTGCCAGCTTGGCCAACCGGTCTATTTCAACGGCCGTTTCGCGGGCCAACTGGTCTTCCACATATTTGCCGAAGCGATATTGCGTGACCGCATTATTGAGCCAGTCATCGCCCATCATGCCTTTCCAGAAATCCGGAACCACCAGCAATTGATGCAGGACGGCGCCATTTTCGCGGGCCAGTTTCAGGGCCGCCTGTTCGGCGGCGAGGGCACCTGGAGTTGCATGGCTGGCAACGATTATTCTTTCAATGTTCATGTCACCTTCTTGCTATCTCAGGGGCGACTTACAGGCAAGGAAAACTAGGCAAGGAAAACCCGGCACCCGCAGGAGCGCCGGGCCTCCTCTCGGCCGAGGGCTATCGCTTTACTGGGTCAGGTAAACTCCCAGCGCGATTGCCAATGCACATAACAAGGCAATGAAATCTTCACGGCGATCGCTGGTGAAGATTGACAGCGCCGAACCCCGGTTGAACTTGGCACCGGCTTCTTCCTGCAGGTCGATATCCTGAGAGTCATGGTCACTCATTTTCAAATACTCCCTTAAATGGTTTCGCTAACGAACAACAAGATGACGATCAGCGACAGCACCGCTTTCAATGTGCCGACGATGCCCCCGATGATAAGGGGTTGCCCGCCCGCCTGTTTAATCGATGAAAACGTGATCTGCATCCCCAGGCCGGTCAGGCCGAAGGCAAACAGAAGCGTTATCCATTGTCGAAACTTTTTGATTTTCTTCGACGTACGTCGGACTGCTTTGGTCGCACCTTTCAGGATTTTGTTGACCTCCTTGGGCATGACCTTGGCGTTGTGGATACCGCGGATTAGAGTTTCGTCAGCGATGCTCATGATTTTCTTGTTTTCAAGCATACGACCCAGTGCGGCTTTCTGATCTTCCCTTTTGACCTTGGCCAATTGGGCCGTAACCAAAGCCACCTGATCGTCCTTGAGCATTTTCGAGGCCTTGACGTTATTGTCGAAATATTTGCCCTTGTAGTGGGCGGCCGGGGAGAACACGCCGGTCGAAGAGAGGGCAAACATCAGGATAAAACCAAGCACGAAGACCGGGAATTTCTCGAAGATGACGGTGCCAACCTTGATCCCGCCGCCTTCACCTTCGCCTTCATGCTTGACGTACCATATGGCCAGCCACAGAACGATGATTGGCAGGAACAGGACCCGGGTGATGTTGAAAATCTCTGCGACTTTCAGGGTTTCAATACCGTCCGGCTGATAGGCCAGCGCGGCACCGGCGACTTGCGCCGAATTTAGAATTCCGGTGCCGACCCAGGCCCCGAACTGAACATATCCGAGATCGAGAAGGTTGCCGACGACCGGGAACAGGAACATACCGGCGACACCCCATAACAGGATGGTGCCGATGGTGTAGGCGATCTCGACCGATTTGGCCTGCACCACGGGCGCCG
>CBFDVE010000037.1:0-12282 GCA_965613205.1 uncultured Rhodospirillaceae bacterium | reverse complement strand
GGATCCCAATACGGCGCCGATGACGGCCCCTGTCGTGGTCCCGATTTTTTCATTGGTGTCCTGGTCCCTAGCCGAACAGGCGGCGAGAAAAAAGACCATAATAAACAGGGGAGTGACGCTTTTTTCAATCATTGCCGATTGGGCGCACGGCCCCAATGTGTTATTTCAGTATTAACCAAACTGCCAAGTCGCATTGTCACTGTAAAGTATAGCCCCCATGACTGTCACCCAGGATGACCCGATCGATCAATTCAAACAGTGGTTGGCCGAGGCCGAGAACTCCGAGCCCAACGATGCCAATGCCATGACTCTGGCCACGGTCGACGGCAACGGGGTGCCATCGGCGCGTATGGTGTTGCTGAAAGATGTCGATCAGCGGGGCTTTACCTTCTACACCAATCTGGGCAGCCGCAAATCCCTTGAATTGCAGGCCAATCCCCATGGGGCCTTGTGTTTCCATTGGAAATCGTTGGCTCGCCAGGTGCGCGTTGTCGGCACCGTCAGCCCGGTCGAGGCCGCCGAAGCGGACGCCTATTTCGCCACCCGGCCGCGGGCCAGCCGCATCGGCGCCTATGCCTCGAAACAATCGCAGCCTCTGAAAGGCCGGTTTGATCTGGAAAAACGGGTCGCCGAATTTACCGCCAGGTTTGCCATCGGTGAAATTCCCCGGCCCGACTTCTGGTCCGGCTTCCGCATTGATCCTCAGGAAATCGAATTCTGGTCGGATCGGCCCTTTCGCTTGCACGACCGTCTTGTTTACCGTCGCAACGATGGTGGCTGGACGACCGAAAACCTGTATCCCTGACATGAACGACCACGCCCGATTGATGAAGGCTGCGACTTACGCGGCGGTCGGGGTCGCCGCGACCCTGGTGATTTTGAAATTTGCCGCCTGGATCGGCACTGAATCCGTCAGCCTGCTGTCCACCCTGATCGATTCCCTGCTCGATATCGGAGCCTCCTTGATCAACCTGATCGCCATCCATCACGCCTTGCAGCCGGCCGATGAAGATCACCGTTTCGGCCACGGCAAGGCCGAACCCCTGGCCGGATTGATGCAGGCCGCTTTTATCAGCGGCTCGGCCATGTTTCTGCTGATTCAAGCCAGCGAGAGATTTTTCAACCCGCGTCTGATCGCCAATACGGAACTGGGTTACGGGGTGATGGTCGTGTCCATTGTCCTGACCCTGGGACTGGTGGCCTTTCAGCAATACGTGGTCAGGAAAAGCGGATCGCTGGCCATCGCCGCGGATTCCGTCCACTACCGCATGGATATTCTGGTTAATATCAGTGTCATTGCGTCGCTGTTTCTGGGCGCACAATTGGGCTGGCTGATGGCTGATCCATTATTCGCCATGGCCATCGCCGCCTACATATTCCGGGGTGCCTGGGGCATTGGCCGGACTTCCATGAATTTGCTGATGGACCGGGAACTGCCTGGGCAAGAACGGCAACGAATCGTCGCCCTGGCAATTTCGCAATCAGGGGTTCGCGGAATGCACGACTTGCGCACCCGGTCTTCCGGGCAGGATGTGTTTATTCAACTGCACCTGGAACTGGACCCGGAAATCAAATTGCGGGACGCCCATGTGATCGCCGACCGGGTCATGCACAAAATCGAAGAGGCTTTCCCCAACGCCGAGGTCCTGATCCACGAGGATCCGGACGGGGTCGAAGAAACGCGGTCCGATATCAGCTAAAGGCTTTACCGGGTGTGGCACCGAATTTTTTCAGGATCATGGCCAGCGGGCAGAAGCCGGTGAACGCGGCCTGGGCCAGATTGGCCCCGACGAAAGCGGTCAACCACAACCAGTTGGGGTCGTGTATCTGGGACAAGGCCAGACTGGCCAGGATGAAGACACCGGCAAAGGCGATAACCATACGATCAACAGACATAATATTCTCCTTCGTTAAATAATTAGGACTTGCTAAATTAGTATAATCTAATATGTTATCTGTCAACCGAATTCATTGATCAGGATGGACGCTCATGTCGCCCCTTGCTAACCGGTCCCTTACATTGTTGTTTCTGCTCTTGGCCACACCGGCGTTTGCGGGCGGAGAAATCACCGTCGAGCGATCAACGGTGCAGGACTTAAAGGCCGTTTTCGCCACAGTGGAAACCGCCGACGTGATCAACGCCCGGGCCAGAATTGGCGGCACACTCAGTCGTTTATCTGTCGATGAAGGATCGCCGGTCAGCAAAGGCCAGATCATCGCCAGAGTGAGTGATGCCAAGTTAAAGCTGCGTATGAACGCCCTGAAAGCGCGCCTGCAATCGGTTAAATCCCGCCGCGACCTGGCCCGCACGGCGCTGGACCGGGCCGAAAAGCTGTTTAAAAGCGGGACCATTGCGCAGAAACGCCTGGACGAAGCAAAAACCGCCCTGGTCGTGGTCGAACGGGAATTTGTTGCCCTCGGTGCCGACCTGGCGGTGATTTCAGAACAACAGGACGAAGGCGTGGTGCTGGCCCCGGTCGATGGCCGGGTGACGAAAGTTCATGTCACCGAAGGCAGCGTGGTGCTGCCCGGCGAGACCATCGCCACCATCGTCGCCAAAGGATTTGTTTTGCGCCTGATGTTGCCCGAACGTCATGCCCGCTTTATTGCCCTTGGCGATACCGTGCAAATTGGAAAACGCGGCCTGGCCGCCGATGGGGCGATAGCCAGGTCCGGCACCATTATTCAGGTTTACCCGGAACTGCGCCAGGGCCGGGTGGTCGCCGATGTGGCGGTCGATGGCCTGGGTGATTTTTTCGTCGGCGAACGGGTCCGCGTATATATCGGCACCGGCAAACGGCAGACCATCATCATACCCGCGAGTTACGCCTTCCTGCGTTATGGCCTGACTTTCGTTCGTTTGAAAGACGGCGGCGATGTCGTCGTTCAGCCCGGCCGGCTGACGCCAGAGGGAGTAGAAATTCTTTCAGGGTTAAATCCCGGCGATGTCTTGGTCGAAATCGATGACAAATAAACTCGAAAACATCGGTATTTCAGGGGCGCTGACCAAGGCCTTCATTCAATCGCCGCTGACACCGTTGCTGCTGCTGGCCTCGGTCGCCGTCGGTCTGGTCGCGCTGATGGCGTTGCCGCGCGAGGAAGAACCTCAAATCAGCGTGCCGATGGTCGATATCATGGTTCAGACCAATGGCTTCAAGGCCACCGACGGGGTCGAACTGGTGGCCAAGCCTCTGGAACAGATCATCAAGGGCATCAACGGCGTCGAGCATGTCTATTCGCTGACCCAGGACGACCGGGTGATCGTCACCGCCCGGTTCGATGTGGGCACCTCGGAAGATCTGGCCATTGTCCGTGTGCACGAACAGATCCAGGCCAACATGAACCGCTTGCCGGTGGGTATTCCCGAACCGTTGATTGTCGGTCGCGGTATCAACGATGTGCCCATTGTCACCCTGACCCTGACGCCGAAGGCCGAGGTGGCCGACCGCTGGGACGACAACGCGCTTTATAATGTGGCCGAAGAACTGCTGTTCGAGCTGGTCAAAGTCAGGGACGTGACCCGTAGCTTTATCGTCGGCGGCAGGCCGTCCGAGATCAGGGTCGAGCCCAATCCGGAGCGGCTGTCTTTGTTCGGAGTGACGCTCAGTCAATTGATCAACAAGGTCAGTAATGCCAACCGGTCCTTCCTGCTGGGTAATGTGCGTGATGGCGGCAAGTCCATGCCGGTGGTCGCCGGACAATCCCTCGACGGTGTTTCCGATATCGGCAATCTGCTGATCACCACCCGGGACGGGCGACCGGTCTATGTCAAGGATGTGGCGACGGTGATATTCGGTTCCGGCATTTCTGAAAACCGGGTCTGGTATATTGAAAAGAACAAAGATGGTTCGACCAATGTCTTGCCGGCGTTGACCCTGGCCCTGGCCAAGCGCAAGGGGGCCAATGCTGTCGACGTGGCCGATGGCATCATGGAACGTCTGGCAATTGTCGAGGGCGGACTGGTGCCGGAGGGCATCGATATCAAGGTTACCCGCAACTACGGCGAAACGGCGCTGGAGAAATCCGACGAGCTGCTGTTTCACCTGGGCCTGGCGACCATATCCATTGTCCTGCTGATCACCATGGCGCTGGGTTGGCGGGAAGGGGCGGTGGTCGCCGTTGTCGTGCCGACAACCATTCTGCTGACCCTGTTTGCCTCGTGGATGATGGGCTTTACCCTCAACCGGGTCAGTCTGTTCGCGCTGATTTTCTCCATCGGTATTCTGGTCGATGACGCCATTGTGGTGGTTGAAAATATTGTCCGGCACTGGAATAAGGGCGGCTCGAAACGACCCCTGGCCTCGACCATCGAAGCCGTCGCCGAAGTCGGCAACCCGACCATCATCGCCACCCTGACCATCGTCGCCGCCCTGTTGCCGATGATGTTCGTGTCCGGCCTGATGGGTCCCTACATGAGCCCCATTCCGGCCAATGCTTCGGCGGCCATGATCTTCTCATTCTTCATCGCCATGACCGTCACCCCGTGGCTGCTCTATAAAATTACCTTCGGCGGCAACAGGCAATACAGGCAGGCCGATCACGGTCACCAAGACGGCGGAATCCTCGGCCGCATCTATCTGGCCCTGGCCCGACCGCTGCTCAAGGGCCGCCGCCGGTCGATGATTTTCCTGGCCGTGATCGGACTGGCGACGGTTGGTTCTTTGGCGATGTTCGCGACCAGCAGCGTCACCGTCAAGCTGCTGCCGTTCGATAACAAATCGGAACTGCAAGTGGTTGTCGATTTACCCGAAGGAGAATCTCTGGAAGCCACCGAACGGGTGCTGATCGCCGCCGCCGGTCGCCTGGGCGATATTGCCGAAGTGACCGACATTCAAGCCTACGCAGGCACCGCCATGCCGTTCAACTTCAACGGCCTGGTGCGCCATTACTACCTGCGCGACGAACCCTGGCAGGGGGATTTGCAAATCAACCTGAAACGCAAGGGCGACCGGGACCGGCAAAGCCATGCCATCGCCTTGCAGGTGCGCCAGTTGCTGGCCGATCTGGAAACGCCCGCCGGAACGTCGATTAAAGTGGTCGAAGTGCCGCCCGGACCGCCGGTGTTAAGCACCCTGTTGGCGGAAGTTTTCGGCCCGGATCAGGAAAGCCGGCGATTTGCGGCGACAAAAATTCGCGCCGCTTTCGAAGCGGTTGATTTTGTGGTTGATGTGGATGATTCTCTGGGCTCGCCACCGGAACGCCTGCGCATCCGCATCAATCAGGAAAACATGGAATTCTATGGTGTCCAGGAACAGGCTATTTACGACACCATCGACGCCCTGATCGGCGGCGTCACGGTCGGCTATTCCCAGCGGGGGGCCGGGGCCAACCCGGTCGAGATCACCGTGCGTCTGCCGAAAAATGAACTCACCTTAAGCGAACGCCTGCTCTCTACCCCCCTGGCAGCACCCGGCGAGGCCGCCGACAGCGGTGCGGTGGTTGAACTGGGTGATGTGGTTCGCATCACCCGCGAACGGGCGTCTTACCCGTTGTTCCGCCACAACGGGCAGTTTGCCGAACTGGTCACGGGCGAACTGGCCGGCCAGTTCGAGGCGCCGATTTACGGCATGATCGCGGTCGAGCAAGAACTTGGGAAAATCGACTGGCAGGGCCTGACCCCGCCGACTATTTCCTACTACGGCCAGCCCAGGGACGAAAGCAATCTGACCCTGATGTGGGATGGCGAATGGGAAGTCACCTATGTCACCTTCCGCGACATGGGCCTGGCCTTCGTGTTCGCCCTGATCGGCATTTATTTGCTGGTGGTTGGCCAGTTCGGCAGCTTCAAGTTGCCCCTGGTGATTCTGACCCCGGTGCCCCTGACCCTGATCGGCATTATCTTCGGCCACTGGCTGTTTAATGCCCCGTTCAGCGCCACCTCGATGATCGGGTTCATCGCGCTGGCCGGGATCATCGTGCGCAATTCAATCCTGCTGGTCGATTTCATCCGCCGCGAGCAACAATCCGGGGGCTCCCTGCGGGATATTCTGTTGCAAGCCGGGGCGGTTCGCTTCAAGCCGATCCTGCTGACCGCCCTGGCGGCCATGATCGGTGGCGCGTTTATCCTGGCTGATCCGATCTTTCAGGGGCTGGCGATCTCGCTGGTCTTCGGGCTGGCCTCGTCGACGGCCCTGACCCTGCTGGTGATCCCGGCGGTTTATGTGGTGCTGCGCGATGATGGCAAGGAAATGGCTGGATAACAGGGTCTCGATATCCATATGATAGGCCATGAAATCTGTCTTGATTACCGGCGCGGCAAAGCGGATCGGTCGCGGCCTGGCCCTGGGCTTCGCCGCGGCGGGCTGGCACGTTTTCGCCCATTACAATACTTCCCGCGATGAGGCCCTGTCCCTGGCCGGGGAAATTTCCGCGACGCCCGTTCAGGCCGACCTTGGTTCGGAACAAGAGGCGCGCGGCCTGATTGCCACCTGTCTGGCCGATGGAAACTTGCAGTGTGTGATCAACAGCGCCTCGGTCTTCGATTATGATTTTGCAGATGCGCTCGATAGTGACATCTGGCAAAGCGCCCAGGCGGTCAATCTGTACGCGCCGGTGATCATGGCCGAGGAATTCCATACTTTTGCCAAGGCAAACGATAAAAAAAGTTGTGTTATCAACATGCTGGACAACAAGGTGTTCGCCCTCAACCCGGATTATTTCTCCTACACGGTGGCCAAGGCAGGCTTGCTGGCGGCGACCCGGATGCAGGCCATGGCCTTTGCTCCAGTGCTGCGGGTCTGTGGCATCGCGCCGGGCATCACCCTGATCAGCGGTGATCAAAGCCCGGAAAACTTCACCAAAACAAAAGCCATCAATCCGTTGGGCAAAGGCTGCACGGTCGATGATCTTGTCGGGTCGGCCCTGTTTATCGCCACCGGCACTTATGCCTCTGGCCAGGTTTTGACCGTCGATGGGGGCCAGGCGATGATCAATCTACCTCGTGACGTGGCGTATCTGACGTGACCGGGAAACCCAACCCGGTCTTTACCGTGCGGCACCGCAAAATCCAGTTGATCCAGTTCACGGTCGATTGCGAAATCGGCGTCCACGACTTCGAGAAAGACAGCAAACAGAAAGTCACGATAGATGTGGAACTGGACCTCGACCCGTCCCAGTCGCACATTAACGACGATATCAACAATGTGGTCGATTACGACTATATCCGCGCCGAAGTGTTCAAGCTGGTGGCCGATGGCCACTACAATTTGCAGGAAAGACTGTGCGAAGACATCGCTCAAATCTGCCTCGCCAAAGAAGGCGTCATCGGTGCCACCGTGCGCACCTGCAAGCCAGATGTCTATCCCGACTGCCAAGCCATTTGCTATGAGATCAGCGTCGCCAGATGATCTAACTTTCGTAGATAATAGAGAGCACCTCGACCTCGACCAGGCCGCCCGGCGTGTGCAGCTTAACCACATCACCCTGCCAGGCTTTCATCAAAGCCCTGGCAATGGGGGAAATCCAACTCACTTCGCCGTGCTCCAATCGCGCCTCATCGACGCCGACAATGCGCACGGTTTTTTGATCGCCCTGGTCGTTGGCGTAAGTGACGCTGGCCCCGAAAAAAACCTGGTCCCGATTGGCCTGTTGGGTCGCATGGATAACCTCGGCGATTTCCATGCGTTTGATCAGGAAACGCAATCGGCGGTCGATTTCGCGCAATCGTTTCTTGCCATAAATGTAGTCGCCATTTTCCGACCGGTCGCCATTGCCCGCCGCCCACGAAACCGTTTCCACCACTTGTGGTCGTTCGACCTGGGCCAACTGATGCAATTCATCTTGCAGCCGTTGCAGACCCTGCGGGGTGATGTAGTTTTTTTGTCCGGGCGGCAGGGCGTCGGGGGCATCGGGCAGGTCGTCGTCGTCCTCGCCGTCGCTTTCCTTGGTAAAGGCCTTGCTCATGGGGCTATTATAATGGGTAAATTGATCTGGCGCATACTTTGAAATAAGAATATCCGCTAGACTCGCTCCATTGAAATCTCGCTCGGTGAAACAGGAGACGACAATGTCCATCAAAACAATTTTAACGCCCCATAACGGGACCAGGGAAGCGCACCCGGCGCTGGATGTCGCTTTCACCCTCGGTCGGAACTTGGGAGCCCATGTCAATGTGGTCAACGTTAATTCCGATCCCCAGGACGCGGTGCCGTTGCTGGGCGAAGGAATGTCGGCGGCGATTATCGAAGAGATGCTGCAATTATCCGAAATTGAATCCGAAGAATGCGCCGATCGCGCCCGTGCGGCCTTCGGCGATGCCTGTGACTTGTATAGCATCGTACCAACCGATGTGCCCCTGAGCGGTGGCGGGGCGAGTGCTGCATTACACCGGGTCAACGGCCGGGAGGATGAAGTGGTGGCGAAAATGGGCCGCTTGTCGGACCTGATCGTGACGGCCCGGCCGAGTGGCGATAATCAGGCCATTTCGATGATGACCATCAATGCGGCGCTGTTTGAAACGGGCCGACCGGCGATGATCGCACCGCCCGCGTTTGCCACGTCGGGCGGTGTCATCGGACGCAAGATTGCGGTATCGTGGAATGGTAGCGCCGAAGCCTCGCGCGCCGTCGCCGCCGCTCTGCCATTGATCGCCTGGGCCGACGACATGGTGGTGCTGTCCGCCGACAGTGATAAAACGACATCGGATGTGGCTGCCGAACTGGCTGCCTATCTGGCCTGGCACGGAATTGATGCGAAAACCAGAAGGCTCGCCGCATCGGGCGGCCATGTGGGGGCGGCGCTGCTGGCCGAATGCGAGGCCATGGGGGCCGACTTGCTGGTTATGGGTGCCTACACCCATTCCCGAATGCGCCAGCTTATACTGGGAGGGGTCACCCACCATGTCCTGGCCGAAGCGCAAATCCCGGTGTTGATGGCGCACTAAGTGAAAAGGTCAGGCAGTGGCTGATCTTCGAGCGCCCGCAATGTTGTTTCAAAATAGGGCGATAGCAAAGAGGCGACATCGTCGAACCGGGCGTCCGGGTCGATCCAGGCGGCTTCGGCGCTTCGTTTCAGGATGACAGCCATCCTTTTATGATAGTGGGAACCAGGCAACGGTTTTCCAGCAGCGCTATGAATGTCGGCTTGCTGTTCAGGGTTTCGGCCCGGGCGTTGACGATGGGCTGCTTGCTCCAGTCTACCTTGAACCCCCAGGTCAGGACCCTGGCCTGGTTGCCGGTCTCGATGACCAGGCCCGGATCGGTCGGCCGCAGGTTTATTTCGGGCGGGGTGCCGGGAATATCCTTGAGCCCGAAGCGATCGGCGATGGCGCTCGGCGCGGCATCGTTTTCGTAATTGGTGCACATGGTTCATTATCCATAATCCATCAGCGTCTGGAAACCTGTCTTAAAATGACCTAACGTCAGGGTCATGAGTGATTCTGCCAAACAGGAGCGAAAAACCGTTATCGTTACCGGGGCCAGCCGGGGCATTGGCCATGCCATCGCCATCTGTTTCCTCGACCGGGGCTGGCGCATTATCAGTTGTTCGCGGCAGGATATTCCCGCCGAATGTGGCCGCGACAAGAACTGGGCCCATCACATCGCCACCGATCTGGGGCAGGATGACAGCCTGCAGAATTTCATCGCCAAGGCGACCGAGGCGCTGGACGGCGAGCCCTTGCACGCCCTGGTCAACAATGCGGGCATGTCGCCAAAAGCACCGTTCAAGGAAAGGCTGGGCTGCCTGAACGGCGATATCGGGGCCTGGCGCAATGTTTTCGAGATCAATTTTTTCGCCGGCCTGAAGCTGGCCCGTGGATTTGCCGGGCCCCTGCACAAGGGCAAGGGGGCGATTGTCAATATTACCTCCATCGCCGGCCATAAAATCCACCCGTTTGCCGGGTCCGCCTATTCCATATCCAAGGCTGCCTTGTCCGCATTAACCCGTGAACTGGCCAACGAATTTGCCGCCCTCGATGTGCGCGTCAACGCGGTCGCCCCCGGCGAGATCGAAACCGATATGATCCAGCCGGAATACGAGGCCCTGATCCCGCGCATCCCACTCGACCGCATGGGCTCGCCGCGCGACGTCGCCACGACCATCTATTACCTTTGTTCCGAAGATTCCAGCTATGTCACCGGAAGCGAAATCTGGGTTACGGGCGGCCAGCACCTTTTTTAGGAACATATACTATATTTAGTGGCGGATCATTGTTTGCCGACAAAATATAGATGGTGTATGATCGCTTCTCCTGGCTCGTGACGGTGACGACGAGGGGAGGGGGTAAGCATGGCTGAGAAACGGTCGCAGCGGCAAAACCAAGGCGGCAACCCGGAAGACCAAGGGGGACCGGAGTCTTCTCCCATCGGGGAATCTCTTGAGGCCGCCTTTCCGTCCGAACAAGCTTCCGAAACCGGCCCCGAAGCCATGGAAAGTGCGGTCCGGGACGACTGGCCCCCGCCGCTTTACCTGAAATATCGTTTGTCCGTCATCGCCGGGGTGATATTCAGCGCCTTGTGGCTGTTTCTGTCGCTGTCTTATATCAACCGCCAGATTTCCTGGTCGGATCTTTTCCTGTTGATGCCCCACGAAGTGGGCGGCATGGCCGCCGGGGTTTTTACCCCTCTCGCTCTTTTGTGGATGGTCGTCGCCTTTTTCGAACGCGGCAGGCAACTCCGGGGCGAGACCGAATCCCTGCGCCGGCATCTTCGCGGGGTGCTTTATCCGACCGGCCATGCCGAGCGGCGGCGAGATCACCGATTCACTCCGCCGCCAGACCCTGGACCTGACCCGTGCGTCCGACGAAGCCGCCAAGCGGGCCCAGGCCATCAACGAAACCATGCGCGACCGGGCCCTCGATCTATCGCAAGCTTCCGAGGACGCCGACCTGCGGTCCCGCGCCGTCGCCGAAGCCCTAAAAAGGCAAACCGAGGATTTGAAACTGGCCGCCGAAAACGCGACCGTGCGGGCGCGGGAAACCGGCGACATTCTAAACCGCCATTCCCAGGAACTGAACACCTCGTCCGACCGGGCCTCGGCCAGGGTCGAGGATCTTTGCGAGGTTCTCCGCCACCGTGGCGAAGACCTGAACGAGGCCTCGGAAGTTGCCGTGGCCAGCGCGGCGAAGTCATCGGAATCCTTCGAACAAAGGATTGCCCAATTGGCCGCGGCCTCGGACCAAACCGTCGATCGGGCCGACGCCGTGGGCGAGGTTCTTTCCGAACGCCTGGGAGGCCTGATCGAAGTTTCGAATAAGGCTTCGGAGCAAACCAAATCCAGCGCCGAAATGTTTGCCCTCCACGCCCAGGACCTGACCCGGCGAACCGACCGGGCCAAGGCCCAGGCGGACCTGATCCGCGAAACCCTGAAACAGCAGACCGAAGACCTGTCTGGGATCAGCAAGGTCATGGCGGCACAGTCCTCGGAAATCGAGGTTAATTTGGGCGAGCAGTCCCGGTTCCTGCGCCAGACCTCCGATACGGTCGCCGAACGGGTCAAGGGCCTTGGCGAGGAACTTCGCGGCCAGGCCCGCTCCCTGGTCACGACCGCGGACAAGGTTTCCCTGCATGTGAAGACGGCGGGAGAGGCTTTCCGCCAACAGAACAGGGAACTGAGCGAAACATCGGACCGGGCCGCGGCCAAGACCGCCGCCATCGGCGAATCCCTGCGCCTGACCTCGCAAGAACTCTCCAGCCTGTCTACCGATGTACTGACCAGCGTGGAATTGGCGGGCGAGGCCCTGCGCGACCGCTCCTCGGACCTGATCGATGTCTCGAACCTGACTTTGACGAAGATCGGCGAAGTCGGCGAGACCGTTCAGCTTCAGGCCGAGCGCCTTTCCGGCCTGTCGGTCAAGAGCGTCGAGAACATCGCCGCCATCGGCGATGTGATCGAGCGCCACATGATCACGATCGGCTTCATGCCGGCGGCGCAAGGCGTGGTGCGCTGGCCGGTAAAGGGCAAAAGCAGCGTCGCCCTGGTCGAGGAAATCGACGGGTACGAAGCCATCCTCGGCGATGAACGACTCGTCGTGGATATCATTCGCGAAGACCTCCACGAACTCAAGGCCAAGTTCCCCGACAAGCGGCGTACACAAATCGTCGAACCCATCGACGGCTTCAGCATCGAAGAGCTCATCCCCGACGAGCAGGTGGTGGTGACGCTAACGCGCGATGGGTATGTCAAGCGCACCGATGTGGATTCCTATCGAAAGCAGGGACGCGGCGGGCGTGGCGTGCGCGGCGGGGTGACCAAAGAAGGGGACTTCATCCAGCACATTTTCGTTGTTTCGACGCACGACTACTTGTTGGTGTTCACGAACAAGGGTCGGGTGTACTGGACGCG
>CBFDVE010000036.1:0-12420 GCA_965613205.1 uncultured Rhodospirillaceae bacterium | reverse complement strand
CGAAGGACTGCTGTGACGATCTCTATGGGTTCTTATTAACGCTCGATGGTATTAATCTGTGAAAAATGGTGTGCGGACGCAAGCCAGGGTTTTTTCCAGGCTATAATAGTCGACTTCTCCTCGATCCAGACGCCGCTTGTCTTCGGCGCTTGAAAATACCAGTTCCCCAAGCACTTCAAGCCCACCGATCAGGCCGGACAGGCCATCACCATGAGTGCGGGAACGATCGCGAGGAACGAAATAGAGCGTTATACCTTCGCCGTGGGGGTCGCTCGACGTAATGAAATTTGCCGTCAATGCGTTTATCCGCCGTTTGTTGCGGGCCGCCCAATCGGCAATCCAGGCTGATGCCAGGCCGATGACGTCGTCCGGCGCGCCCGTCCACATGGCGACGTCAAGCGGGTAGCCTTCCACAAACATAACATCTGATCCGCCCTTCCGCTGTTCACGGGCGACTCGTTCGAGCGGAAATTCCAGATCCTTGTCGGGACGTTTAAAAAACTGAAAATGCAGATGCCCTGGAATCGATGCACCCGCACTGACACCGTTGTAAAATCCCAGATAGCCGGGCATACGTGTTGCCAGCCCGACAAGATCATTGAGCAATTTAGAAACATCGAGGCTGCCTTTTTCGCAGACCGGCCATTCCTGGGAGGTGTGTTCTTTTGTCGCGATGACGACATGGGTCGGCAGCAACGGGAAGGGATTCATCCAGGCGTAATAGCGATTGTCGTCCAAGTGGACTTCATAGCCCATCTCGGTGCCTCGCTGTTGCCAACGGATATTGTCTCGACAAAGAAAACAGCCGTCGTGTTTGACTTCGTCCCCGGGCGGTGGCGTGACGATGCCGGCCCCGCTAAATCTCCGGGCGCGTTCCGGGTTGAACTGAATTCGAAAGAACCGGGACGGGTCCTCGGGATGGACAAAAACATGGCGCTCGACCGATGAAAGGGCCAGCTTGATAAAACCGGCCTCCTTTTGGTGCAACTCCAGTCCCCGTAGCGCGCCGTCGAGCCCGTCCTCGCCGGCTTCGATTTCGCGCAGCCGCGAGTTCAATTGCCCCCAGACGTGTTCATATTTTCCATGCATATCGACTGTCGCCATATTTTTCGAAATGGCCCAAAGCTTCCGTTGACCGGCGGCGGTTATCGGACCTATACCCATAAACGCTGTATAATTTAGAAATACCGAATATAAAACCAAAAACATAGACTTTTTGAATAAATACGGAACAGGAAACAGACATGCGTGGTGACACCATTATTGTGGAAAAACACCATCGGAAGGCGGCGGCGGAAATCACCCCGGCCATTGTGCCAAAAATCGAGGCGGCAACCGGACGTTACACGGTAACAGTGGCTGGCGAATCGGGCAGTGGCAAATCGGAAACCGCGACAGCAATTGCCGAGGCCCTGGCCGAACAGGGCATCAACAGCATCATCTTCCAGCAGGATGACTATTTTGTCTATCCACCGAAGACCAACGATCGCACCCGGCGCCAAGACATCGCCTGGGTCGGCCCGCAAGAGGTAAAACTGGACCTGCTTGACGAACATCTCGCGGCCTTTCTCGATGGTGCCGAGAGCATCGAAAAACCGCTGGTCATCTACGAGGACGATTGCGTTGAAAGCGAGACCGTGGACACCAGCGACGCCCGCGTCGCCATTGCCGAAGGAACCTACACGACGTTGCTTGAAAAAGTTGATACGCGGGTTTTCATCGACCGGGATTACGAAGACACCCTCGCCCACCGTTTGAAAAGAAACCGTGACGCCTCGGAACTGGATACCTTCACCGGCAATGTCCTGAAAATAGAGCACGACATCATTTCGTCGCACAAGCCGCGTGCGGACATCATCATCAATCGGGATTATTCAGTCTCGTTGGCAAGCTAATATTTCCATCTTCCCGCAGCTTTTAATCCAGGTTATCGGACATGCATATCGCCTTTCTCAACCCTCAGGGTAATTTCGACGAGAACGATTCTTATCTGGCCGAACATCCCGATTTCGGCGGCCAACTGGTCTATGTCAAGGAAGTCGCCCAGTCCATGTGCCGTCTGGGCCATAAGATCGATATCATCACCCGACGCATGGCAGACCGGGACTGGCCTGAATTTTCTGCCGCCATCGACCACTACGACGGATACCAAGATAATCTGCGTATTATTCGCTTGGATTGTGGCGGCTCTGATTTCCTGAACAAGGAAGACCTGTGGCCACATCTTGACGAATTTGTCGACAATGTGCTCGCCTTCTATGGCCATGACCTGCCCGATTTCACCACCGCCCATTACGCCGATGGCGGCTATTGTGCGGCGCGTATACAGATGTTGACCGGCATTGGCTTCACCCTGACCGGCCACTCTCTGGGGGCGCAAAAACTCGACAAGCTAGGCACCAATGCCGAAAACTGGCCGGAAATGGAGGCTCGATTCCGTTTCTCGCGGCGCATCGACGCCGAGCGCCTGGCCATGACCCGGGCCAATTGCATCATTACCTCTACGGAACAGGAACACATCGAGCAGTATTCTCATGCTCTCTACAGTGGTGCCGTCGATGTTAACGAACCGGGCAAGTTTTCGGTCATCCCGCCAGGAGTCAACACGCGCATTTTCAGCGTCGAAAAATCGTCGGTAGATACACCAGTCGACGACGACCTTTCGGTTCGGCTGGGCGGTGGCGACGAGCCCTTCGTTTTGGTTTCCAGCCGGCTCGACGAGAAAAAGAACATCATTGGCGTGGTCAAGGCTTTCGCGGGATCCGCGTCCCTGCGCCAGCGCGCCCGTCTCGCCATCTGCATCCGCGGCGTCGATGACCCCTACCAGGACATCGGCCATCTGCCGGACGCCGAGAAATTGGTGTTACGGGAAATTCTCGATGTTATCGATCATGCGGCCATGGCGTCGCGGGTGCACTACCTTAACATCCAGTCGCAGAAGGAGCTGGCCGCGACATACCGCTACTTTGCAAGCCGGGGGTCGGTGTTTGCCCTGACCGCCTTTTACGAGCCGTTCGGGCTGGCACCGATCGAGGCTGCGGCCTGCGGACTGGCCTGCGTCGCTACGCAAAATGGCGGCCCGTCTGAAATATTCGAGGACGGATCGGGTGTTCTGGTCGATCCGTTCGATGCCGACGCCATCGCCTCAGGCCTGCTCACGGCGCTTGAAAACCGGGCCGATTTATCTGAACGGGCGCGGCAAAGAGTCCTGAATATGTACACCTGGGACAAAACGGCAGAGGCTTATCTAGGCGTCATCAAGGCAGGTATAGCGGCAAGTGGTAAAGCGGGTGCGGAAATTCCAGCACTGAACGCCGAAGACCGGATCATCGATTACCTAACCGGGTGCTAGAGCACGGATTTTTTTTCACGCCGACGCTGTACAGATGATTGAATTCCGAGGGATTCGCGATATTTCGCGACGGTCCGTCGGGCGATATCGACGCCTTTGCCGTTCAAGATAGTAACGATTTTATCATCGGAAAGTATCTTGTCGGAAGTTTCTTCGTCGATCAGGTGCTTGATCCGGTGGCGCACGGATTCAGCCGAATGGGTTTCGCCGCCGGACGAGCTGGCGATGGCCGCACTGAAGAAATATTTGAGTTCGAATATACCTCTGGGGGTGGCAATATATTTATTGGACGTGACCCGCGACACGGTACTTTCATGCATTTCAATGACATCGGCGATATTGCGCAGGATCAACGGTCGCATGTGCTGTACCCCGTGGGCGAAAAAGGCATCCTGCTGACGGACGATTTCACCGGCCACTTTCAAAATCGTGGTCGCCCGCTGATGCAGGGATTTAACCAGCCAATTGGCCGACTGATGGCACTCGTTGATATATTGTTTGTCTGATTTCGAGTTGGCTGCCTTGCTTATTTTGGCGAAATAGCTGTTGTTGACCAACACCCGTGGCAGGGTCGCCGCGTTCAACTCGATCACCCATTCACCGCCCTGCTGGCCCCGCATGATCACATCGGGCACCACGGGCTGGCTCAGCACATCATCAAATTCCTGGGCCGGTCTGGGATTCAAATCCCTGATTTCGGCGACCATATCGGCGATGTCTTCACTGTCCAGGCCGCAGATATCCATCAGGCCGTCCAGGTCACGCCTGGCCAGCAAATCCAGGTTGTCCAGCATCGCCTGCATGGCCGGGTCCAGGCGGTCCAGTTCGCGCAACTGCAGGGCCAGGCATTCAGCCAGATCGCGGGCGAAAATGCCCGCTGGATCAAAGCTTTGCAAAACACCCAGCACGCTTTCCACTTTTTCCAGCGGACAGCCCAGCATATCGGCAACGGTGCCGATGTCGCCGGTCAAATAGCCGGTTTCATCGAGCAGATCGATCAACTGGGCACCGATCATTTTGTCGATCGGATCGAAAACCGACATGGCGACCTGTTCGTTCAGGTGATCCCGCAGAGAAATCTTGCCCGAAACGGTTTCTTCAATATTTGCCAGGCCACCGTCGAAGCTGCCGCCGGGTCCCCAGTCGGAAAAAGCCGGTTGATCCGAGGGCCCATCGGAACTCCAGTCATTGTCGATAACCACATCCATGCTGTCTTTGCGGGCTTCCGCATCCTTGCCCGGATCGTCCAGATTGATGGTCTTCAAGTCCGCTTCGGTTTCGGCCTTGTCCGGGTCCGCATTCTGATCATAAACATCACCGTCGCCGCCGGCCCCGTCAGGCCCGCCCAGCCCATCTTCTTCACGGGCCGGCTCTTCGCTCCGCTCCAGCAGCGGGTTTTGCTCCAGTTCCTGTTCTACATATTCGACCAGTTCAAGGTTGGACAGGGCGAGCAGCTTGATCGCCTGTTGCAATTGCGGCGTCATCACCAGCGACTGTGACTGGCGCAAATCAAGGCGGGGGCTCAGGACCATGACGGCACCTGATGAAAGCCCGGGAGGCGCTGGGGGGGGCTAAAGGCTGAAGCTGTCACCCAGATATACACGCCGGACATCTTCGTTACCGACAATGTCGGACGGCGCGCCTTCCATAAGCATCATTCCGTCATGGATAATGTAGGCGCGATCAATAACGTCGAGGGTTTCCCGCACATTATGATCGGTGATCAGGACCCCGATACCGCGATCCTTCAGATGGGCGACGAGTGAGCGAATATCGCCGACAGCAATAGGGTCGACCCCGGCAAAGGGTTCATCGAGCAAGATAAAATGGGGGTTTGAGGCCAGTGCGCGGGCAATTTCGACCCGCCGTCGCTCGCCGCCCGACAAGGCCAGGGCCGGGGTGCGGCGCAGGTGGGTGATGGAGAATTCGGCCAGCAGGGCATCCAGAATGGCTTCCCGCCGATCCCGCGAGGATTCGACCACTTCGAGCACCGCGCGGATGTTGTTTTCAACATTCATGCCCCGAAAAATCGAGGCTTCCTGCGGCAAATAGCCAATCCCCAGCCGTGCCCGGCGATACATGGGCAGCTCTGTAATGTCGGTGCCATCCAGGGTCACGGTGCCGTAGTCGAGCGGGATCAACCCGGTGATCATGTAAAATATTGTCGTCTTGCCGGCCCCATTGGGACCCAACAGGCCAACCACTTCGCCACGCTGGATTGACAGGCTGACGCCGCGCACGACCGGGCGCTTCTTGAATCGTTTGCCCATGTTCAAGGCATGAAGCCCGCGATCACTTTCGGCGATCAACTTGGGGCCACCTTTGCCCGTTGCGGCAGGTGAGGCTGGTGAGGACGCGGGCGCACGCGGGGCCGTCAGGTCATGAACCTTGTGGAAATTGCCCTGGGGGCCCTGATGAGGCGGTGTTGTCGGCCTGTCGGTCATATACTTTTCTGTTTTCGTTTCATGTTATATGTGTATCCCATGTTCCTGAACAAACGGTTTAACGATTGATAGCTACTTCGGTTTTGCCGAGCCGGCACGAAATACGCCGCCGACCTGGCCACCACTTTGCCCGGCGCAGCCGATCAGCTTGCTAAGACCGGTATTGAGATTGATTTTTGCTTCGCAGCCATCGAGTACATTGCCGTCACGGGTCAATTTGACCTGTTCACTCAAGATCACGATGCCGGTGCCGACCGTGTAGACGGCCCGTTTCGATGTGGCTTTTTCCAGGCCGGAATCGATGCGCACGTTATCGAAGGCTTCGACCCTGTGCACGGTCGTTTTACCGGCCTTGTTTTTGGTGAAATAAGCGACCAGCACATCGGCGTTCAATTTCTTGCCGTCGCTGACAACGGTCGCGTCGCCCCGCGCCACGGCCATGCTTTTGCGTTCCCAGTATTCCAGTTGCTGTTTCGCGGTGATCACATCGGTGGCGGTGACCAGGCGCACGTTACCGCCGCTTAAGACCAGGATGGCGTTATCGATATCGTACACCCCACGGTCACCGAAAGCCGTTTCACCGGGGGTTTCGATGCGCACATGACCGACCGCATCAAGCCGCCAGATTTCCGTGCCACCCCTGGCCAGTTTGCGATAAAAAGCCTGCAATTCATCGGCGAACACGGTGACCTCTCCACGCACCGCGCGGGCGTTGCCGCGGGCCAGGAACGTCAGTTGTTCCTGTTGCCATTCGATGCCATCATCGGCAAACACTTCGATCGGAACATCGGAATCCCCACTGGCGAAATTAAGCCCCTGAGCCTGAACGTCCGAGGTCCCCAGCCAGGTCCCCAGGGCCAGCAGAAGCGCTGCAATTCTTATGATACCGATCATCACTTGCCGTCCGCAGGGGTGCTGGCACCGGGGTATATTTTCAATCGGGTCTTGCCGGTAAAGACGATTGTTTTACCCTTGTCGAGCAGGCGAAACCCTTCCGCCACCACATGGCCGAATGGCCCCTGGCCTTCGACCGGCAGATTGCCCGAAGCGGTCCCGCGAGTGAGATCGATATCGATTTTTTCGGTGCGGAATTCGTACCCGGAATCATGAAACAGATTGACCTTGCCCTGCAGCGACAACTGTTCAGCCTTGCGTTCGAAATAGCCGACACTGGCGGTGATGACCAGCCATGAGCCGTCTTCCAGGGAGATATCGGCCTTGGGTTTTTCCAGTTCCACCTGACGATCATCGGACAGGATGTTTTTGGCCAGATCGGCGGTGATGGAAAAAGTCTGGCGACGGTCATCGGTGCCAAAAAAACGCGGGTTGATCATCGATGGATCGATCCCGTTGCCGATTTTCAGGGCCGAAAAGCCGAGGCCAAACCGGGTTTCCTGTAACTTCAGATTGGGCCAGATCACGATCAGCACGATCAGCATCAGGGCGACGATGGGCAGCAGCACTTTCATCATCGAAACGAAGCGGCTGTACCCGGCGCTGTACTTCCGTGGCGCCCGGTGCTGCGCATCGCCGCCGTCACCGAACATGGCCAATTTTCGAATCTGCCGCGCATCCTTGCCGACAGGCAGGGCCGCGGCTCCGGGCCTAAGCGCGGTCATCAGGCGATCCCCGCGCGCAGACAGTCGTGAATGTGGACGATACCGGTCGGTCGCTCTCCCGCCATGATGAACAGGGTGGTGATCGACATCGAATTCATGATCTCCAGCGCCTCGCTGGCGAGGCTGCCGCAAGGCACCGTGCGGGCACCCCTGGTCATCACGTCACCGGTCGTCCGGCTGAGCAGATTATCGCTCATGTGTCGGCGCAAATCGCCATCGGTAATAACGCCCTTGAGCCTGCCATCACCATCAATAACACCCAGGCAGCCGAAGCTTTTGGCGGTCATTTCCAGGATCGCGACGGACATTTTCTCGGCCTCGCCGATCAGCGGCAACTGATCGCCCTGATGCATGATGTCATCAACCTTCAGCAGCCTGCGGCCCAGCTTGCCGCCGGGATGAAAGACCTGGAAATCATCGAGGGAAAAACCCTTGTGTTCCAGCATCGCCACGGCCAGGGCATCGCCAAGGGCCAGCATCATGGTGGTCGAGGTCGTCGGCGCGGCGGTAATGGCGCAGGCTTCCGACAAATCCGGCAGCACCAGAGCCACATCGGCGGCCTTGGCCAGGGTGCTGCCGCTTCGACTGACAATGGCGATCAGGGGAATGTCGAAGCGCCGGGTATAGGCAACCAGATCGGCCAGTTCGGTGGTTTCGCCGGAATTGGATAACGCGATGACCAGATCGTCGCCGGTGATCATGCCCAGATCACCATGGCTGGCTTCGCCGGGATGGACGTACAGGGCCGGGGTGCCGGTCGAGGCCAGGGTGGCGGCGATTTTACGCCCCACATGGCCGCTTTTGCCCATGCCGGTGACCACGGCCCGGCCCCCCATGGTGCCGAGCAGGTCCAGCGCCCGCACAAAGGATTGGTCCAGACTGACCGACAGGGCTTGCAGACCTTCAATTTCCAGACGCAGGACGTTTTTTGCAGTGTCGATCAGATCGGACATGGGCGGGTCTTGTTTCACGGACTTATTTGCTGTCTGGTTTGGTCTCATTCGGGCCGTCTGGAATAATATAGGAGGCCTTATTGAAAAGGCTAAGCAAGCGTCATGCCCACACGCTTTCAAGTATGCGGCGAACACGGCAAAAGGTCAATAAAATCAAAGTTCACGCTGATTTTACGAAACCGTCGGAGGATCGATTCAGTGGCTGAAAATATCCAGTTCATGCCAGCCGTTGAGATCAAGCTGGCAACGGGTCGGGATGAAATCGAAACAGGGCCCCAGCAGGTGCTGGCGGCCTTCGCGCTCCAGCATGGCATCGAGTTTTTGCCGCAGGGCGTGCAAATACAGCACGTCCGAGGCGGCGTACCTGATCTGCTCATCGGACAAAGTCTCGACACCCCAATAGGACGATTGTTGTTCCTTGGACAGTTCAACCCCCAGCAATTCCTTGCACAGAACCTTCAGGCCATGGGCATCGGTATAGGTGCGGGCCAGTTTCGAGGCGATCTTGGTGCAATAAATGGGGCCGCAGATCACGTCCAGGTATTTGGCGATGATGGCGACATCGAAGCGGGCGTAATGGAACAACTTGGTAACGGATGTATCGCCAAGCAGTTTTTTCAGGTTCGGCGCCTGATAGTCCCCCGGAGCCAGCTTGACCAGGTGGGCCGTGCCGTCGCCGGACGATATCTGAACCACACACAACCGGTCCCGTTTTGGAACAAGCCCAAGGGTTTCCGTATCAATGGCGATACTGTCGCCAAATGTAAGGCCCTCGGGGAGATCCCCGTCGTGAACTTCTATCTGCGCTTTCCTGGCATCGATAATTATCACCTGATCGCTCCCCCGAGCTGATTCTTGATGTTAGTTAAAATGATTATAAGTGAGAATGGTGCCCAGGAGAAGACTCGAACTTCCACGACCTTGCGGCCACTGGCACCTGAAGCCAGCGCGTCTACCAATTCCGCCACCTGGGCAAGTGGGGTTTTTCCCGCCAACATTCTGCGGAGGGACAGTCGTTACCCCCAAGCCATTGCCGTTGTCAACACAATCGGTATATTTCGTGGATAATACCGCATCGTTTGTGCCATTGTAGTGGCTTGATCGGTGTTTTTGATTAGGGAGGGCCCTTCGTGTCCCAATCCATTGTTACGGTATTCGGCGGTTCCGGCTTTATCGGTCGCCATGTGGTCCGGCGACTGGCCCGCCAAGGTGCGGTGGTTCGCGTCGCCGTGCGCGATACGGAACAGGCGCTGTTTTTAAAAACCATGGGCAACACAGGCCAGATCGTGCCCGTCTACGCCGATGTGACCGACCCGGTTAGTGTGGCGGCCGCCCTGGCCGGGGCCGATCAGGCGGTCAATCTGGTCGGTATCCTGTCGCCCTGGGGCAAGCAGACGTTCGAACGTATTCACGTTGACGGTGCCGCCACCGTGGCCGCCGCCGCCCAGGCCGCCGGGGTGCGCAGCCTGGTCCAGATGTCTTCCTTAAGCGCCGATCCGGGGTCGGCCTCGGCCTATTCCAAAACCAAGGCGGCCGGTGAAGTGGCGGCGAAGGAGGCCTTTGAAAACGTCACCATTGTGCGCCCCGGTGTGGTCATGGGAGCCGAAGACGGATTCTTCAACCGGTTCGCCGGAATCATGAGGTTTTTCTGGGTCCTGCCCGTATTCGGTTGCCCGGTGATGCCGAAAATCATCCTGTTCGGCGACACCGGCCCGCTCGATTTCGAATTCTACGGCGATGGCGGCACCCGACTGCAACCGGTCTTCGTCGGCGATGTCGCCGCCGCCATTTCAGCCATCCTGGATGATCCGGACTGTGCCGGAAAAACCTATGAATTGGGCGGGCCGCGGGTCTACAGCTTCAAGCAACTGATGGAACTGCTGCTGCGTGTAACCAACCGAACCCGGCTGTTGGTTCCGGTGCCATTTCCGCTCGCCTCTTTTTATGCCTGGTTCCTGGAAAAACTGCCCCATCCTTTGCTGACGCGTGATCAGGTGACCTTGCTCAGGACCGACACCGTGGTCTCCGGGGATTTTCCGGGTTTTCAGGATTTGGCCATCACCCCGGCGGCGGCCGAAGCCGTGTTGCCGACATATCTGCACCGGTTCCGTCCGCCGGGGCGGCGTCAGTTGCGGCAGAACTAGGGTCTTTCCAACTAATATTGACCCATTCTGACCGAGGACATTTGGGCTTGGAGTAGGAGAGGTTTGCAGAGCGTAGCGGTGCTACGGTCAAAAAGTTCGACGCCCGCCAAGCCCAAATGTCCCGGCCCCGCAGGGGTGGCTTGCGGCGGGCGGTCGCTGCGTTACCCGTCTTGCGCGATGCCCCGCATCGCGGCTGCGCCGGGTGCCTGCCGAGCCGCCACGCCGCAAGTCATCAGAATGGGTCAATATTAGTCGGAAAGACCCTAGGCCAGTTGGCGACCGGCGGCGACGATCAGTTCGCCATATTCACGCAGGAAAACAGAGCCGCGAACGGTGCGTTGGATAAGCACACTGCGACGGTCTTCTTGATCGGGTTTGCGGCGTAACAATTCGAGCTCGCTCAAACGGTCAAGGGCGCGGGTGATGGCCGGTTTTGACACTTTCAGGGCTTCGGCCAGGCCCCGGACTGTGTGCGGTGGCGGGGTCAGATATACGGTCAGCAGCAGGGCCATCTGGCGGGCGGAAAGATCGGGTGCGTCGCGCCTGACGCTGGTCACACTGGCCCGACGCCAAAGATCCAGCGCCTGTAATTCTTCCAGTTCAATGGCCATTGCGGCCCGCCCCCAACTTCATTACGGTTTCAAAACTTCTAACGAATTAGGTCCACATTGGCAACGAAAAAACCGTTCAAACCGCAGATTTCCTTGTTGTCTGTTTTATTCAATCACCGAAATGATCTTCGACAAAGGCGAACAAGGCCCGCATTCCCATGCCATCGCCGCCTTCCGGGCGACCCGGTCTGGCCGATAAATTCCAGCCCATCATATCGATATGCATCCAGGGAATCTCGCCATCGACGAAGGCTTCGAGAAACAGCGCCGCCGTAATCGCCCCGCCGAAACCGCCATCCGGGGCGTTGGTCAGATCGGCAACCGTGCCGTCGACCTGTTGGCGATAGCCCGGCCACAGGGGCAGCCGCCACAGGGGGTCAAGTTGCTTTTCGCCTTGTTTCAATAAGCTTAGGGCCAAGTCGTCATGGTTACAAAACAGGGCCGGCAATTCGGTCCCAAGCGCCACCCGGGCGGCCCCGGTCAGGGTCGCGCAATCGATGATCAGATCAGGTTTTTCTTCCGACGCCAGGGCCAGGGCATCGGCCAGCACGACCCGGCCTTCGGCGTCCGTATTGCCAATTTCTATGGTCATGCCGTTGCGCATGGTGACCACATCGAGGGGCCTGAGCGCATTGCCCGAAACACTGTTTTCGACCGCCGGGATCAGCACCCGCAGGCGCACCGGTAAATTGGCCGCCATGATCATGGCGCTTAACCCGAGAACCTGGGCCGCCCCGCCCATGTCCTTTTTCATCAGCTTCATGCCAACTGCCGATTTCAAATCGAGCCCGCCACTGTCGAAACAGACCCCCTTGCCGACCAGGGTGATCTTGCGGGCGTCAGGATCACCCCAGGTAAATTCGATCAGCCGTGGCGAGCGGTCACTGGCCCGGCCAACGGCGTGAATGGCCGGCAGATTTTCGCTCAGCAAATCATCGCCGACGATGGTTTTGAAATTGGCTCCGTACCGTGCCGCCACTTTTTCGGCGGCAGCAGCCAGTTCTTGCGGCCCCATATGCGAAGCTGGCGTGTTGATCAGATCGCGCACCAGAAACGTCGCCTCGGCGGCCCCGGTGACGGCGGCGCGGTCGCAATCGGGCCAGACCAGGCGGGCGAAGGTGTTGTCGGCCTTCGATTTAAACCGGTCGAACCCGTAGGTTCCGAGCCACCAACCCAAGGCGGCGGCATCGCCATCGTCGACATGCCCGGCATGTGGTCGCCGAGCATGCAGCTGGGCGCCGAACCCTGGCTCGAGGCCCTCCGCGAGGTCATCGAACGCCACCTCGGAACCCGGCGT
>CBFDVE010000035.1:0-12467 GCA_965613205.1 uncultured Rhodospirillaceae bacterium | reverse complement strand
AGGCCCCGATCCTGATCGTTCAACTGCTGATCGACGGTCTTCTAGTCGGCGCGATTTTCGCGCTCGCGGCCTATGGCATGGCGCTGGTCTGGGGGGTGATGAATGTGATCAATATTTGCCAGGGCGAATTTGTTATCCTGGGGGGCTATGTGGCCGTGATTATGGCCGAAAACGGAATACATCCCCTGTTCGCCATCTTGGTCGCGCCGGTCATTTTGTATGGCGTTGGCTGGTTGTTCTACCAGACCATTATCAGCCGGGTGGTCGATAAAGACCTGTTCACCTCCCTGCTGGCGACGTTCGGCATCAGCATTTTGTTGCAGCAACTGATGAACCAGGTTTTCGGTGCCGATATCCGCCGCGCCCCCCATGGTCTTTCTACCTGGGCGTTCTTCGATGGCCTGGTAACCGTCGAACAAATCAAATTAGTGGCCGCCGTGACGGCCATTGCGCTCGGTGGCGCCATGGTCCTGTTTCTGAGGAAATCCCGTCTTGGCCAGGCCATTCGGGCGACCGCGCAAAACGCCCGGGCGGCCCGCATCATGGGCATCGATACCAACAAGGTCTACGCCGCCACCTACGGCCTGAACGCCGCCATCTGTGGCGCCGCCGGGGCCATGGTGGCGATGATCTGGGTGGTCGAACCCTATGCCGGACTGGTCTATACAATCCGCGCCTTCATGATCGCCATTATCGCCGGCCTGGGAAATTTAAGCGGCGTGGTGATCACCGGACTGTCCCTGGGCGTGGCCGAAAACTTCGCCGGGTTCATCATGGGCACGGAATTCCAGATCGCCTTTATCTTCAGCCTGCTGGTGATCATCCTGGTCGGGCGCAGCATTATTCTTGGTCGCAAGCGTCAATACCTGAAATGAACAAAAGCACCAAAACAGCCATGCTATATGGTGGCATTCTCCTGATCGGCCTGTTTTTGCCACAACTGCTGCCGGCCTTCCAGACCCAGATCGCGATCATGTGGATGATGGTCGTTTTCGCCCTGACCTGGGATATTCTGGGCGGACGCATGGGCTATAACTCGTTCGGCAATATCGTCTTTTTTGGCGTCGGCATGTACGCCGCCGCTTCGGTCCAGCACGAATTGTATTTCGATATCGGCCAGTTCGAGGTCATTTCCGACCAGTTCAACCTGCAATTGACGCCCGACAAATATGTCTTTGGCCTGGCCCTGGGCTCGGTCGTCGGGGCCGTCGTTACGGTCGCCCTGGCCTGGATTTTGGGCATCGGCGTGTTGCGTCTGCGGGGCCATTATTTCGCCATTTGCACGCTGGGTCTGAGTGTGGCGGTCGGTGAAATCGCCGGCACCATTGGCTACATCGGGGCCGGATCGGGCATGGCGGCTCCGGTCTTTCCGCTCGCCATGGGGGCGTCCGGGCAGTTCTTTTCCTATTACTTCTTCATTCTGATGGTGGTTACTTTCTTTTCCCTGAAGTGGCTGTATTCGACCCGTTTCGGCCTCGCCATCAACGCCATTCGTGACGATGAAGACAAGGCCGAGGCGATGGGCCTGCACACCACCCGCTACAAAATTATGGCCTGGTGCGTGTCGGCCTTTTTCCTGTCCTTCGCCGGTGCCGGGTTCGGCCATCTGAACGGCTTTATCGATCCTCTGGATGTCGCCTTCCCCGGTGCCACCTTCGGTGTCTGGATGATCCTGATGGCTATTTTGGGCGGCAAGGGGACGCTGTGGGGCCCCGTGGTTGGCGCCGTTGTCTTCCACATCACCCAGGAATTTTTCTGGACCACATTGCTCGGCTGGCAGCGGGTGGCGCTGGGCCTGATGATTGTCGTCGTCGTTGTCTTCTTCCCCATGGGCATCATGGGTTGGGCGCGGGAGAAATGGCCGGAACGGTTTGGTCATGCGGTCGAGGGGAAATCCTGATGGCGCTTATTCTCGAGGTCAATAACGTCAGCAAGTCGTTTGGCGGTGTCATCGCCAACCACGATATTTCCTTACAAGTGCCGGCAGGAAAGATCATCGGCCTGATCGGCCCCAATGGCTCGGGCAAGACCACCATGTTCAATTCCATTGTCGGCTTTCATCCCATGGATTCCGGTTCCGTCCGCTTTCAGGGCGAGGAAATTTCCAGCCTGCTGGTGCCGCAGATCGCCCGGCTTGGCCTGCTGCGCACCTTTCAGCAGACCCGCATATACGGCCAGATGACCTGCGTGCAGAACATGTTAATCAGCCTGCCGCACCGCAATACGGGCATTGCTCATATGTTTCGCAAGTTCCAGCCGGAATCCCTGGAAAAGGTCGATCATTTGCTGGAATTCGTCGGTTTGTTTTCAAAACGCAAGCTGATGGCCGGGGATTTATCCTTCGGTCAGCAAAAGCTGCTGGAATTCGCCATGGCGCTGATGAACGATCCGAAACTGCTGTTGCTGGACGAACCGACGGCGGGCATCAACCCGACCCTGATCAACGGCCTGATCGATCGCTTGAAACGGGCCAACGCGGAATTTGGCATTACCTTGCTGGTCATTGAACACAACATGCGGGTGATTATGAACCTGGCCGAACACATTTACTGTCTGGCCCACGGCGAACTTCTGGCCGAAGGCGATCCGGCGGCGATCCAAAACGATCAGCGCGTTATCGACGCTTACCTGGGAGCGCACTGATGGCCGACGAAAACGACAGCAAGGCCGTCAGCGGTTATGGCAAAGGCACGGTCGATACGGTGCTGTCCGTCGATGCGGTCGCCAAAGAGGCCGAAAAACTGGCCGCCAACCGGCCTTCCAAGGAACGCCTGAGCGAACTGGCCAAAGATAATGCCTTGCTGTCCATCGAAGGCCTGATCGCCGGTTACGGCAAAATGGAAATCATCCACAACTTCGATATGCGGGTGGCGACCGGTCAATCCCTGTGCCTGATCGGGCCCAACGGGGCCGGTAAGTCGACAATCCTGCACTCGATCTATGGCTTCACCAAAATTTTCGGCGGCGCGGTCAATGTTGGGGGCAACAACATCACCGATCTGGGGCCCAACGACAAACTGAAAACCGCCGGTATCGCCTATATTTTGCAAGATAATTCAGTCTTTCCCGACATGACAGTGGAAGAAAATCTGCTGATGGGCGGCTACCTCAAGGAGTCGACAGACCAGGCCCACGCCGCCGCCGACCGGGTGTTTGAAAAATACTCCCGCCTGCGGGACCGCCGCGATCAACGAGCCGGGGTGCTGTCCGGGGGCGAACGCCGCTTGCTGGAAATCTCCCGCGCCCTGATCATGGAGCCCGATATCCTGCTGGTTGATGAACCGTCCATCGGCCTGGAACCGCGCTTCATCGACATGGTCTTTGAAATTCTCGACGATCTGCAAAACGCCGAAGGCAAGACCATCATCATGGTCGAACAGAACGCCAAGAAGGGCCTGGAATTCGCCGATATCGGCTACGTTCTGGTGTCTGGCGAACTGGCCATGGCCGGGGCCGGTGACGAATTGCTGCAAGACCCGCAAGTGGGGCGTCTGTTCCTCGGCGGATAATGATCTCTGAGGCGGTACGTGATTGTCTCAGTCGCCAATCATAAACAGCACCAGGTACACTGCCAACAACACAACCACCCACTGGACCATGGACCCGACCAGGGTGGTGCGCGCCATCACGCCGGTCGGTCCATGCAGGCGGAAAACCGCGCCGATGGCCGAATTGACCAGACCCAGGGCAGTCTTGCGAACCGCCCGGTCGAGGGGGCCGAAGGTCTTTTTAAACAGGCCGACGGCCTTGGGCAGAGCCATGCGATAGGACCATTCCGCATCGATGTTAACCCCTGGCAATTCCGGCGGGTAAATGTGGGTCAGTTTCAACACGGCGAAGGCCAGGGCGGAAAACAACAGCAATTGCATCTGGGTCATCACGTGGGGGGCGGTAAAGGGGGCGTATTCCACCGGGAATGGCAGTACGGAATACAAGGCCCAGGGATAGACTCCGATGAAAATGCTAATGGCGGCGGCCAGGCCCATGGCGATCAGCATATTGGTCGGTGCTTCCTTGCAGCGAATTTTCGAATCATGGGCGAAGAAGGCGAAGTAGGGGATTTTAATGCCCGCGTGTTCCATCACCCCGGCCGAGGCAAACAGCAATAATAACCAGATCATCCCGTGGCCTTCTTCCAGGGCCGCGACCATGATCATGGATTTGGAGACGAAGCCGGAAAACAAGGGCACGGCGGAAATCGACGCGGCCCCGATAATGCAAAACAGGGCCGTCTTGGGCATCGACTTATACAATCCGCCCAAATCGGAGCCATTGATCTTGCCGGTCCGGTGCAACACCGCCCCCATCGACATCAGCAGCAGGGCCTTGAAGATGACATCGTTGAAGGCATGGGCGATTGCCCCATTGATGGCCATTTCCGTGCCCAGGCCGATCCCGACCACCATGAAGCCGATCTGATTGATCATGCTGTAGCTCAACACCCGGCGCAGGTCGTTTTCGATGGTGGCGTAAAAAATCGGGAACATGGCCATGGCGGCCCCGATGGGAACCAGCAATTCCGTGCCCGCATAGGATCGGGCCAGGGCATAGACGGCGACTTTTGTGGTAAAGGCGCTGAGGAAAACCGTGCCGGTCGGGGTCGCTTCCGGGTAGGCATCGGTCAACCAGTTATGCAGCAGCGGGAAGGCGCATTTGATGCCGATGGCCAGCAAAATCAGCTTCGAAGCCAACGTTCCATCCAGGCCGATATGGCCGAAGGCGATGGAGCCGGTATCGTGCACCCGCAGCAGCACCCCGGCCAGCAGAATAACGCCCGATAGAACCTGGATGATGATGTAGCGCATGGCAGCCTGTTGCGAGCGCTCCGTGCGGCGGGCCAGGACCAGGAATACGGACGTCACGGCCAACATTTCCCAGAACACGAACAGGGTGATCATATCGCCGGTAAAGACCGCCCCCAGGGCGCTGCCCGCATACATGAACGAGCCGATCAATTCACTGTTGTCGGTCACTTTAATGGCATAGATGGCGCCCAGGAATGCGGCCAGATGGAACAGGTAACCAAACAGCAGACTCAGGCGATCGGCCTGGAAAAGACTGAGCGTATAGTCGAAGACCTGGACGCCGATCACCGTATCGGCGGGCATGGCGTACAGGTTCCAGGCCCCGATCAGGGGGATCGCCAGCATCACCGCCTGGCGCACCCGGTTACGGGTCACCGCAATCAGTAAGGCCCCCAGATAGAAGATAACGAAGGGGGCAAGGGGGACGAAAAGGCTACTTGTCATAGTAATCTTCCCGCCGCATCAGAACTTTGCGCAATTCCTTGGAGACCAGAACCAACAGGGAAAAAGCGATAAAGCCGTAGATACCATAAAACCCGAACAGGGATTCCCACGGGTGATTGACATCGCGCTCGACGAAGAAATCGGCGACGAAAACAACTGCGCACGCCACATACAGCCAGTGAATGACCCGTTTGACGTTCTTCGGATTATCGAACACATGCTTTTTGTCGCTCATCACATCACCAACTGTTTGATCAGGTCATAGACTGGGCCCGGAAAGAAAAACAAAACAATACTGCCGATCATGGTTATCGAAATGGCGATCAGGATCGGCACCGGGGCCTCTTTGATGCCGGCAGACTTTTCACCCTCCGGGGCCTTGCCGAAAAAGGCGCGAAACGGAATCGGCAGCAAATAGGCGACGTTAAAGACTGACGATACCATCAGCACGCCGACCAGGAATATCTTGTCGGCTTCCAGCGCCCCCAGGGCCAGATACCATTTGCTCCACATGCCACCCAAGGGCGGCAGGCCGATGATGCTCATGGAGCCGACGAAAAAGGCAAACATGGTCAGGGGCATGGCCCGGCCCAGGCCGCCCATCTCGCTGACTTTCTTCTTGTGGGTGGCGACCAGAATGGCCCCGGCGCAGAAAAACAGGGTGATTTTGCCGAACGCGTGCATGGCGATATGAATACTGCCGCCGATAAAACCGAGCGGCCCGGCCAACATCGCCCCGAGCACGATATAGGACAACTGGCTAATCGTCGAATAAGCCAGCCGGGCTTTCAGATTATCTTGCGTCATGGCCACCAGAGAAGCAATCAGGATGGTCGCGGCGGCGATATATTGCAGCCATTCGGCGCTCGGCAGGGTGGCCAGAAAATCCAGCCCGAAAATGTAGTAGGAAACCTTCAGCACGGTGAACACCCCGGCCTTGACCACGGCGACCGCGTGCAGCAGGGCGCTGACCGGGGTCGGCGCGACCATGGCGGCGGGCAGCCAGCGGTGGAATGGCATCAGGGCCGCCTTGCCGATGCCAAAGACGTACAGCAGCAGCAAAATGGTCGCCACGGTTTTCGAAACATTGCCCTGCAAAATACCGCCGGCCCGAAAATCAAGGGTTCCGGCCAGGTTCCAGGTCCAGATCACGGCAATCAATTGCAGGCCGATAGAGGTCCCGACCAGGATGCCCAGATAAACCCGGCCCGCCTTTTTGGCTTCCGGCGTGCCCGCGTGGGTGACCAGGGGAAAGGTCGAGAAGGTCAGAATTTCGTAAAACACGAACAGGGTCAGCATATTACCGGCCAAAGCCACACCCAGGGTGGCCGCTATGGCGATGGCGAAAAACAGGTAAAACCGGGTCTGGTTGATCTCGTGATGGCCGCGCATGTAGCCGATGGAATAGATCGAGGTGACGATCCACAGGAAACTGGCGACCAGGGCGAACAACATGCCGAGCGGCTCGAGGGCCAGCACCAGATCAAGTCCGGGCAGCATTTCGCCGAGCACCATTTTCGGCACCTGACCGGCCATGACCATGGGGTAAAGGCTGGCCACCAGGGCGAACGTGATGGTGCCGGAGAGCAGGGTCACGGCCTCGCGCAGATTGGGCGATTTGCCCGTCAGGCCAATCAGCAGGGCACCCGTTACCGGGGCGGCCAGGATTGCAATCAGGGTCATTTCCGGGCTCATGGCTGGCCCCCGCCGAGCAGGATTTCAGAAGCACTTAGGGCGATATTCAGGGTCCGGGTGGCATCGATGCCGAAGTAGACCGTCGCCGCCGTGATCAGCCACAGGGGCACCAGCATGGAAAGCGGCGCTTCGGTGATCTCCGGGGCGTCTTCCGGGGCGGGCTGGAAATAGGCCGCTTCGATCACCCGCCACACATAAACCATCGCCATCAGCGAACTAATGACAATCAACCCGGCGATCGGCCACAGGCCTTTATCGAAGGCGGCGGCGACCAGGTACCATTTGGAAACGAAACCGACTGTCGTTGGCACACCGATCAGACTAAGGCCGCCGACGACGAACGCCGCCATGGTCCAGGGCATACGTCGGCCGAGGCCGCGCATGTGGGAAATGTCCGTGCCGCCCATGCGATAGGCGACGCAGCCAAGGGCCAGAAACAGGGCGCTTTTGGTCAGGGCATGATTGAACAAATGGATAATGCCGCCGGCCAGTCCGAGCGTCGACAGCATGGATATGCCGAGCATGATGTAGCCGATCTGGGCGACCGACGAATAGGCCAGCAGGCGCTTGATGTTGGTCTGATAAATGGCGACGGCGGATGCCGCGAATATTCCGGCCAGGGCCAGGCTCATCAGGGCATTTTGTACCGAGGGCATGATCGCCAGAATCTGCTCGACCCCGAAGATAGTGAAGATAATGCGGATCAGGATGTAGACCGCGACTTTAGTCGCCGTTGCCGCCAGAAACGCGGTTACGACTGAAGGAGCATAGGCATAGGCGTTGGGCAGCCACAGGTGCAGGGGGAACAGGGCCAGTTTCAGGCTGATGCCGACGATCAGGAAGGCCAATGCGGCCAGGATGGTGCGCTGGTCGATGACGCTGGGAATAAGCGATGCCAGGTCCGCCATGTTCAGGGTGCCCGTGGCCATATACATCAGGCCAACGCCGATGATGTAGAAGGTCGCACCGATGGTGCCCATGATCAGGTAGCGATAGGCCGCGGTCAGGGCCCGGCGGTCCCGGCCGAGCGCGATCAAGACGTATGACGACAGGGAAGAAATTTCCAGAAACACAAACAGATTGAACACGTCTCCGGTGATCGCAATGCCCAGCAGGCCGGTCAGGCACAACAGATACATGGCATAAAACAAATAGATCCGGTCGGTGGCAATTTCCCGCGCCACGCTTTTGCGCGCATAGGGCATGACCACCGAGCCAATGGCCGAGACAATGACCAGCACCAGGGCTCCTACCTTGTCGATGCGGTATTCAATGCCCCAGGGTGCCGCCCAGCCGCCGATGCGATAGGTCAGTGGACCGCTGGCCAGCACTTCCATCATCAGCATCAGGGCGATGGCGAAGGCGATCCAGGTGATCACCGTGGCCAGTGCCCAGGTCGCACCCGGCCGGCGCAGGATAATGGCCACCGGGGCCGCCATCAGCGGCAGGATAATCTGCAGAATCGGAAGGTGGGGTGTTATCAAGGGGTCGCCTGTTCGTCGTCTGCGGCTTCCAGAACCTCGATTTCATCTTCTTCGATGGTGCCGAAGGCATCGTTAATGCGCACGGTCAGGGCCAGGCCGAGCGCCGTGGTCGCCACGCCAACAACAATGGCGGTCAGGATCAGCACATGGGGCAGGGGGTTGGAATAGATTTCGATCCCCTCGCCGATAATCGGCGCCGTGCCGCCCTTGATCTTGCCCATGGAAATATAGAACAGGAAAACCGATACCTGAAAAATATTCAGGCCGATGATCTTCTTGACCAGGTTGTGTTGGGCGATGACCACGTAGAAGCCCATCATCATCAGGACAATGACCACCCAGTAGTTAAACAATCCGGTGAAAATTTCCATCAATTAGTTGCTTTCTTCCCGGTCGCGACCGTCAAAAATCAGGAAGATCGATATCATCGCCCCGGCGACGGTTGTGCCAACCCCAAGTTCAATCAGCAGGATGCCCAGATGCTGGCCGGCGATGGGGTCGCTGCGCAATGCCGAATAGTCGAGAAAATCACCACCCAGTATCATCGTCGCCACGCCGACCCCGGCGTACAGCAACAAGCCGCCCGCCAGCATCAGCCGGGTCAGCCAGGCCGGGGCGACCTTGCGGGCATTGCGGATGCCGAAAACCAGGGCGTACAGAATAAAGGCAGCGGCAAAAATCACGCCAGCCTGAAAACCGCCGCCAGGCCCGAAATCGCCATGGAATTGCACATACAGCGCAAACAGCAGGATCGGCGGGATCAGCAGTTTCGAGACCACCCGCAGGATTGATCTGGGGCTTAGCATCAGCTCTCGTCTCCGCTCTCGTCATCTTGTTTGCGGCGTCGCCGGGAGCGGCCGATCAAGGCCATGACGCCGATGGCGGCGGTGAAGATAACGCTGACTTCGCCCAAAGTGTCATAGCCCCGGTAACTGGCCAGAATGGATGTCACCATGTTGGGTGGGCCGACCTCGTCGCCGGATTTTTCCACATAGCGGACCGATACGCTGTGATGAATGGGGGCCGTTGGATCGCCGTAATAGGGCATGTCCAGGGTGGCATAAATCAACAGCCCACCGGTCAGGGTGACCACCAGCAAGGGCAGGGGCGACACTTTTGTTGAAACTTTTTCCATGCGGGTGGTCAGCGACAAGGTGCCCAGCATCAGCACCGTGGAAATACCGGCGCCGACGGCGGCCTCGGTAAAGGCCACATCGACCGCGTCCATAACCAGATACAGAGACGCCCCGACCAGGCTGTAGATGCCCGACAGCATGGCGACCGCGAACAGGGACCTGATACGCACCAGGGTATAGGCGGTGATCACCATGAAGGTCAGCAGGGCAATGACAATCAGGTCTTCGATGGGTCCGTTTCCTTGCTGTCTGCTTCCAGTTCAAGCATATCGAGGTCACTCAGCACGTAACCGCTCAGATCTTCTTCCACTTCATCATCGGTCAGGGGGATTAATCCTTCACCCAGGGCCGCCCTGGCGATGGCGTGGGTCGCCGTCGGGTTGGTGAAAAGCATGAAAATGGCCATTAATACCAATTTGACGGCGATCATCGACCATCCCGCCTGGATAATCAGGCCGGCGAAAATGGCCCCGGCCCCCATCGTTTCAATCACCCCGGCGGCATGAATACGGGTGAAGAAATCGGGTAGGCGGATCATGCCGATGCCGCCGATGATGGCGAACACGCCGCCGCATATGATCAGCGCCCAACTGACAATGTCGAGGGCCAATACCATGTCAGATATCACCTGCATCGTCTTCGCCCAAGGGCTGTTGAACCCCGCCGAACTGGACAAACTTACTGACCGCGATGGCGCCGATAAAGTTAATCAGGGCATAGACCATGGCGATGTCGAGAAATTCAGGCCGACCGGTCAAAAAGCCATAGACGGAAATCAGGGTCACGGTCAGGGTGCCGAAATTACTGGCGGCCAGAATCCGGTCATACACGGTTGGGCCTTTAATGGCCCGGATCAGGACCAGCAGCATGGTCACCAGAATAGCGGCGGCGGCGGCGGTGAACATTATAACCGGTCCTTGCTCAGGGTGCCGTCGGCATGGCCTTCGACGGCGTGCACCCGCCGATCCATCTCGCCTTCCAACAAGCCCTGTTTGGCCGCCGGGGTCAGGGCGTGAATATCCATCGTGCCGCCATGCAGGGCCAGGGTCACGGTGCCCGGTGTCAGAGTAATCGAATTGGCATACATGACATGACCAAGCTCGGTGACCTGGGATGCCTTGATCTTGAACACGCTTGGCGCTATTGCCATTTGCGGTTTCAGGATGGCGCGGGCCACATCAATACTCGATTTGACGATCTCGTTGGCCAGCCAGGGCCAGTAAAGCAGGGTGCGCCAACTTAAGTGGATCGGATGCCCTTCGTGGTCGATCACGTCCATGCGCATGGCGGTAAAGACGACCAGAAAGACCGATGCCAGGCCAAGCGACAGCAGCAGTGGCTCGAAATAACCCGATAGCAATAGCCACAATGCATACAGGACGCCGCTAAGGCTTAAAGCGTGGAACACGTTTGACCCTTGTTTTGGTTTTCGCAACGATTTCCGGGATGTCAGGAAATCGCATGATTTATTGCCCCCGATAAGATAGTTTCGTCCTTATGCCGGGGCCAGAAAAAAAGTGCCGGGGCCAGAAAAAAAGAGCAAGCCCGGCAAGTTTTCCTTATGCTGGGATTCCACAAACGACATAGGTATGGATGAATGCGGTTAAATTTTGAACTCCGGCCTGGCGGCCTGTTTTTTTTGCTCATGGCCATCATCGGCCTGTTAAATACAGGGGCCGTGGCACAGAATGCAATCACTTTCGAGCGGTCCGGTCTGGTCCTGATCAGCGAGTCCGGGCGGCACAATTTCACGGTTGAAATGGCCATCACCAACAATCAGCGGCGTCAGGGGCTGATGTATCGCCGGGCAATGGCCGCCGATGCGGGCATGTTGTTCGACTATGGCAGGCCCCGGATGATCTCCATGTGGATGAAAAACACCCTGATTCCGCTCGATATGATTTTCATCGCCGCCAATGGCCGAATTGCCTCGATTGCCCGCAATACGACCCCCCATTCCTTGCAATCCATCAACTCGACCGGTCCGGTCCGGGCGGTGCTGGAAGTTAACGCCGGAACCGCAATGCGGCTCAATCTTGAAATCGGCGACCGGGTCGAACATGATATTTTTTCAAGTGATTGATTGCGCCAACAGGGTGTGTTTAACTCTCGCAAAATAATGTTCGAGCAATAATAAACGTCGCCAATCAGGGGATTGAAAAGATGAATTCAACTGTTAAAACCGTCGCCAAACCGCGTCGGCAAAGACGCCGGGTGGCCGTCGATGGGCCCAGGCCGGTCGATGTGCATGTCGGGCTCAGGCTCAGGCAACGACGCACGTTGCTGGGCATCAGCCAGGAAAAACTGGGTGCGGCGGTCGATCTGACGTTTCAGCAAATTCAAAAATATGAGCGGGGCGCCAATCGGGTCAGCGCCTCCCGGCTTTTTGAATTCAGCCGAATCCTGGATGTCACCATCTCTTATTTTTTCGACCAGATGCCGGATCAGGTCGCCGATTCCCATCTGATCGAACAACCAGGCCTGGCCGACAAAATTCAGGAAAATATTGAACGCGATCCATTGGTCAGGCGGGAAACCCTTGAACTGGTGCGCGCCTATTACAAGATCGCCGATCCGAAAGTCCGCAAGCGTATCTATGAGTTGGTCAAGGCGGTCGGCGGCTCGGGCAAATGATGACTTGCGAAAACCGTCCGAAATCCCTAGGTTTCCCTAGAGCCTACAAACCTCTTATGGAGCCATTTGACCGGGATTATTTTGTGTTGTGGCGCGGCACGTTACGCAGGACGATGCGGGGCATCGTTCAAGAGACGTAACAAAGCCACAACGCAAAAGAACCCGGCCTTCGGTGGTCGAGACAGGAGTTCCGGATGCGTTACGTCGCTTGCCAGATGAACCACATCGCGCGGCGCAACGTGCCTACCCGGACCGCCTGTCTCGACCAT
>CBFDVE010000034.1:0-12586 GCA_965613205.1 uncultured Rhodospirillaceae bacterium | reverse complement strand
AAAATTGATGAATCAGAATTTTTTGTCGCCATCGCAGTTATGACCCTTCGTCGCACGGAAATCCGCAAAAAAAACAAACGCTTTGATAATTGTGCGAGTATAACAATAGTGGCACAAAGTTAACGCATAGCTTAAGTAGATAATGGCACGAAGGTAAAAAAATCCCGACTCTTTTTCGTGGATTTCCTTTTTCTATCAGAGAAAGTGCAAAGGATCGCCCGATGGTCAGACAATTGGATAAAACAACGACTCCTGACTTTGCAAAACCCGATACCGAGAAAGTCTCCGGTTCGATTGCCGAAATAGCCCAGCGCAGTCAGCGATTAATCAGAGATTTCCTTGCCAGACAAGGATCCGAAACCGGTTTGGAAAACTTTCAATCCTCGTTGCATATCGGCCAGGCATTTCTTGAGATGACGGCGGCGATGATGAAAGACCCGGCTAGGCTGGCCGAAGCCCAGGCGTCACTGTGGAACGACTACATGAAATTATGGTTGTCGGCGGCCAAGAAGATGTCGGGTGCCGAAGTTGAACCGGTGATCGAACCGGCCCCGGGCGACCGCCGGTTTCGCGACCAGGCCTGGAGTGAAAATGAAGTCTTCGATTATCTCAAACAATCCTATCTGCTGACCGCCAACTGGCTTCAGGATACGGTGCATGGGGTCGAGGGTCTGGATGACAAGACCGCCCGCAAGGTCGATTTTTACACCCGCCAGTACGTCAACGCCCTGTCGCCGGGCAATTTCGCGGCGACGAATCCCCAAGTGATCAACGCGACAGTTGAATCGGGCGGTGAAAACCTGATCGATGGCCTCAACAACCTGCTCGGCGATCTGGAGCGGGGCAAGGGCAAGCTGAACATCTCGATGACCGATAACAGCGCCTTCGAGGTCGGCCGCAATGTCGCGACCAGCCCCGGCAAAGTGGTCTGGCGCAACGACCTGGTCGAAATGATCCAGTACACGCCAGGCACCAAAAAGGTCAGGAAAACGCCGCTGCTGATTATTACCCCGTGGATCAACAAGTTTTACATTCTCGATCTTAGGCCGGAGAATTCTCTGATCAAATGGATGGTTGATCAGGGCCATACGGTGTTCGTTACCTCGTGGGTTAACCCGGATGCCCGACTGGCCGAAAAATCCTTCGAAGATTATATGCTCGATGGCATCCTCGAATTGCTTGAGGCGATTAAATCGGCCACCGGCCAGGCTCAAGTCAACGCCGTCGGCTATTGCATCGGCGGCACCTTGCTGGCCGCCACCCTGGCCTACATGACGGCGAAAAAAGACAACCGAATCAAATCGGCGACGTTCCTGGCTGCCATGGTCGATTTTACCGATCCGGGCGACCTGGGCATTTTCGTCGACTCCGAACAGTTAGCCGACCTGGACCAGAAAATGACCGAACGGGGCTATCTTGACGGCTCGGAAATGTCTGCTACGTTCAATATGATGCGCGATAACGACCTCATATGGTCGTTTGTTATCAATAACTACCTGATGGGCAAGGAGCCCCTGCCCTTCGATCTGCTCTACTGGAATTCGGATTCGACCCGCCTGCCCGCCGCCATGCACCGGTTTTATTTGCGCAACATGTATCTGGACAACAAGCTGGCGCAACCGGGTGGTATTACCCTGGACGGCATAGAAATCGATTTGCGCACCATCAAAACCCCGGTTTACCAGTTGTCGTGCCGGGAAGATCACATCGCACCGTGGAAATCCACCTATGCGGCGACGGCGCTCTATTCGGGCCCCATGCGTTTCGTGCTGGCCGCATCGGGCCATATCGCCGGGGTGGTCAATCCGCCGGTCAAGAAAAAGTATTGCTACTGGACCAACGACAAACTGCTCAGTGACCCGGAAGACTGGCTGCAACAAGCCAGCAGCCATGACGGATCCTGGTGGCCCGACTGGGACAAATGGGTCAACAAATACGCCGGCAAAAAAGACACGGCGGCCCGGCAACCGGGCAAGGGCAAGTTAAAAGCCCTGGAAGACGCGCCAGGGTCTTACGTAAAAGTGCGCTCCGACGCCTAATCTCTGAACCCATCGAGCAATTGCAGGGCGGCGGAATGGGGGGCCAGGGTGCGCTCCACGGTCTGCTCGATCAGGTGCGCCAAGCGGCCTTGCCGCTGCGCCTGCAACAGGGCTCGCACTTCATCTTCGGCGGCCTTGAGGATGCGCATTTCGGCGATGCAGCGCTGGCGCAGGGCCATTTCGCCACTGTCGATCAGGTGGGCCAGATGGTCGTCGATGGCTTGCAGCAGAACATCAATTTTGCCACCGGTTTCGGCGCTGGTCGGCACCACAGGAGGGGTCCAGCCGTGGGATCGGCGGTCGCCCCGGCCCAGGCCAAGCATGGCTTGCAGATCGGCGACCGTGCGCGCGGCATCGTCCCGGTCGCATTTTGATACCGCATGAATATCGGCAATTTCCAGCACCCCGGCTTTAATCGCCTGAATTTCATCGCCCAGGCCGGGGGCCGAGACCACCACAACCGTGTGGGCGGCGCTGACGATATCCACTTCGTCCTGGCCGACGCCGACGGTTTCGATCAGCACCACATCAAACCCGGCGGCATCGAGCACATCGACCGTATCCAGGGCCGGTCGGGCCAGGCCGCCCAAGGCCCCGCCGCTGGACGGATCGACGGCGACAATGCCGACGGTGCGCCCTGATTCACGGATTTTCAGGGTCAGGGAGCGCACCAGAGTCGATTTGCCACTGCCCGGAACCCCGGTGATGCCAATCACATGGGCTTTTCCGGCCAGTCGGAATATGTCGGCCAAGGCCTTACGGTCTTCCGGGGTCGCCGATTCGGCCCGCGACATCATCCTGGCGATGGCTCTTGGTTGGCGTTTAAGTACCTGGGCAATCAGGTCTGCGTCCGAAGAACTCACGTTTCCTCCTGATCGGCAATTTGTAAACGATACCGTGCCGCCAGCTTTACGTAGTGCGGCGCTGTTTCGGCCATCAAGTCAAGATCGGTCTGGCCAAGCCGGCGCACCAGGCGGGCCGGTGTGCCGGCCCACAGCTCGCCTTTTTTAACGATTTTACCCGGCGGCACCAGGGCCCCGGCGGCGACCAAAGCGCCGCTTTCGACCACCGCGCCATCCATCACCGTGGCGTTCATGCCGACAAAACTGCCATCTTCCAGGGTGCAGGCGTGAATCAGCGCCATGTGGCCAACGGTCACATCATCGCCGATATGGCAGCCCAGGCCGTCTGAACTGACATGAATAATGGTGCCGTCCTGAATATTTGTCCGCCTGCCGATGCGGATTTTATCGACATCTCCCCTGAGCACACATTGAAACCAGATACCGGTCTCGGCCCCGATAACGACATCGCCGATGACCGTGGCTGTGGGCGCAATAAAAGCGTCACCGGCGATCTCCGGCCAGGTCTCACCAAAAGGCATGAGGGTCATGATTGTAACCAGTAGCGCAGGGCGGCGCTGACCGCATAGGGCCGCTCGATGGGGGCCAGATGGCCGCAATCTTCGACAATGACCAGGGTGGCGGTTGGTGCCGCCGCGGCCATGGCCCGGTGTTGTTGCAGCGGCGTCAGGCTATCGTGGCGACCACACATGACCAGCAGGGGGCAGGTTATGGCGGCCAGGTCCTTGATGCCGTTTTTTCGATTCAGAATGGCGTTTTGTTGACGCAGAAAGGATTCTCTGCCGACCTTTTCCGCCATGGCGACAATACGATTGGTCAGTTTCTGGTCGTTCAGGCGATCCGTATGGATAAAAGACGGCAAAATGCGGGAGGTCACCCCCTTGAATTCCCCCAGGTTGACATGATCAATCGCCTCCAGCCGGTTCCTGCGCTGGATTTCAGAATCACTTTCGGCCGATGTATCGATCAGCGCCAGTCGCTCGACCCGCTCCGGGGCCTGGCGCATGATTTCCTGGGCGACATATCCGCCCATGGACAATCCGGCCAGTGAGAACGTGGTTGGCGCCTGTTCAAGCACCCGTCCGGCCATGTCTTCCAGGCGGTCGTCGATGGTCAGGTCGGCGACCGAGATATCGGCCAGATCGGACAGGGTTTCGATCTGGTGGGCCCACAGGTCCGGCCCCAATAACAATCCGGGCAGGAGCACCAAAGAGGTCTTTTCGTTCATAATCTTATTTCTTTAAAATACCTTATAACTTCATGAATATTTTGCTAAAACTTCCATATATGCAGTTGGGTCTGACGAGAATCGTCAACATCGACCCTATCATCGGCCGCTCGCTCCGGGATGTCGAACGAATTGCTGATCAACAGTGTACCGGGCCGCATTTCGGCCCTGGCCTTGCGGTAAAGATCGGGCATCGGCCGGGGCGACAGGAAGGCGTAAACCACATCGAACGGGGTCAGGGATTGCTGCCACATGTCGCCATAGGTCATGGCGACGTTTGAACGACCGCCGATGGCCTGCCTGAGCCAGGAAATGGCATAAGGAATCGGCGCGGATTCGACGGAAACAAACTGACCATCCGGCCTATGGGCTGCCAGATACAAGGCCGTACCACCCAATCCGCCGCCGAGATCGATGAATTTGATCCCGGACTGCTCGGGCAGCAGCCCTGCCAGGGCCGCCCAGGTGCTGTTGTTGCTCAGATACAGGGGCACGCCGCCCCGCGAGCTGTTCCAGAACACCGCCAGGGTCAGGGCGAACAGGGACAGCCAGACATAGGCTGGCAGGGCCAGGGCCATGCCACCGGCAACGGCGAAGGGCAATACAAACTGGGTTCCGATCCAGCCTCTGGCCAGACCCAGACGCCAGCCAACAAGGGCGGCGATGACGCCCATCAATGGCAACACGGGAAAAGTCAGGCCGAGCCACGCCGCCAGCGACACCGCCGCCACCGCGCCGCCCTGGCAGATAAATGTTTTGCCGACGATCCAGTTCACCAAAGCCCTACCCCTGCTCGCCCAGGCGGGCATACTGACCCTGAAAATACAGCAAAGGATGACCGGAGTCCGATACGGTCAGGGTCTCGACCCTGCCGACGATAATTTTGTGATCGCCGCCCTCGTAAACGGCTTCCGTGCGGCATTCCAGATTGGCCAGGCAACCCTTGAGAATGGGGCAGCCCAATTGCCAGGTGTCGTAGTCGATGTCCTGGAACTTGTCGTCCAGGGGTCGGGCGAAATTGTTCGATAGCATTTCCTGATCTTGCGACAGCATATTCAGGGCGAACGCATTTGCATGGGCAAACGCCCGGCGCAAGCTTTTGACATCGAAGTTCACGACCGGGCCGCCCTCTGCCGTTCATATTGACTTGAATTCATTTTGTTTTGCTCCACTAATCGGTTATTCGCTAATATGATAGAAAGATCGCACCCAGAGCCCGGATATTGTGTTGTCAAAAGAAGTTTTTGTTAACCTTGGACTGGCAAACTATAACCATCGTGCGGTAAATACGAGGACATCTGAGGGGATTTCGTAAATGTTTGCCATTATTGGCTATGTGGTCGTCAGTGCCAGTGTTATCGGCGGCTATGCCGCCGCCGGTGGGCATCTGGATGTGCTCTGGCAGCCACTCGAATTTATTATTATTTTCGGCGGCGCCATTGGTGCCTTCGTGGCCGGCAATGCGCCCTTGTTAGGCCGCGCCGGGGGAGCCTTGGGCACCTTCATCAAAGGCCCGTCACGAAAACCCGATGACTACATGGAACTGCTGGGAGTGCTTTATTCGATCTTCAAGCTGGCCAAGAGCAAAGGCGATCTGGCCCTGGAAGCCCATGTTGAAAACCCGGAGGATAGTTCGCTTTTTCAGAATTTTCCGATCTTCAGCGGCGATCATCATGCGGTCGAATTTCTCTGCGATTACCTGCGAATGCTGACACTCGGCACCAGCAATGCCCACGAAGTGGCTGAAATCATCGATACGGAACTGGATCTTCATCACGATGAAGATCACAAGGTTACCGCCGCCCTGCAAGGCATGGCCGACGCCACCCCGGCGCTGGGCATTGTCGCCGCCGTTCTCGGCGTGATCCATACCATGGGATCAATCACCGAACCGCCGGAAGTGCTCGGTGAACTGATCGGCGCCGCCCTGGTCGGCACGTTTGCCGGTATTTTGATCTCGTATGGGTTTCTCAACCCCATTGCCCAGTCCGTGGGCCTGAGTTTCTCCACGGATTCTCAGTATTTCAATTGCATCCGGGCCGGATTGCTGGCCCATATGCAGGGTTACGCGCCCCAGGTCTCCATTGAATTCGCCCGTAAAAACCTGAATGGCAAATACCGGCCCTCTTTCGCCGAAGTGGAAGAAATGATCAACGAGTTGCCCAGCGTCGCCTAGGAGCTGAGAGAAAAGACTATGGCCGATCAAATTCAGCCGATCATCATCAAGAAAATCAAGAAGGGCGGCGGCGGTCATGGCGGCGGCGCCTGGAAGATCGCCTATGCCGATTTCGTCACCGCCATGATGGCGTTTTTTTTGCTGTTGTGGCTACTCAGTTCGGTAACCCAGGAACAACTTGAAGGCATTTCCAACTATTTCGCGCCCGTGTCCACATCGAAAAGCACCAGCGGTGCCGGTGATATACTCAGCGGCAAGACTCTGGGCGAAGCGGGCGTGATGGAGCAATCGGCCTCGCGCCCCAGTGTGACGGTTGATCTGCCGCCACCAAAATCCGGGGCGACAGACCTGGAAACCAACGAAGACGCCGGGGCGACGGAAGATGCCCTTGAAGAACTTCAGGCGAAACAGGAAGAGCAACAGTTTGAAGATGCCGAAGAAACCTTGAAACAAGCCCTGCAAGGCATTCCGCAACTGAAAGAACTGGCCGACAGCCTGTTGATCGACAACATCCCGGAAGGCCTGCGCATTCAATTGGTCGACCAGGAAGGCCTGGCGATGTTCCCCAGTGGCGGCTCGGACATGTACCTGCGCACGCGCAAGGTTCTGGAACTGGTGGCTAAAGTGATTAAACAGCTGCCGCAGCAGATCGCTATTTCCGGCCACACGGATTCGGTTAAATTCGTCAACGACGACGGTTATGGCAACTGGGAATTGTCGGCCGACCGGGCCAACAGCGCCCGCCGGGCCTTGCTAAGCCTGGGTATTCCCGAAGACCGCATCGCCCGGATTGTCAGCCGCGCCGCGACCGAACCGCTGATGCCCGAAGATCCGGCCAATGCCCGCAACAGGCGCTTGTCAATCGTCCTGCTGCGCGGCACCGGGCATATATCGGTGCCAAATACCGGAGCGGCAGCCGATCCCCAGACGAACGATGGCGATCCGGAACCGGCCCAATAAGGCATCGGTAAAGCACGGCAACTGGGTTATCCTTGAACCATGAGACATTCGCCCCCGTCCAGTGCACGGTTTTTTTTCACCACAGCGCCCCTGCCCTGCCCGTATTTCCCGGACCGCATCGAACGTCGGGTGGTCACCGAGTTGCTCGGCCGGGACGCCAACAATCTGCACGACATTCTGACCCATGCCGGTTTCAGGCGTTCGCACGGCATTGCTTACGCCCCGTCCTGTCCCGATTGCAACGCCTGTACGGCCGTTCGTATCCTGGTTGACGATTTCAAGCCATCCAGGTCTCAGCGGCGGATCGTCAACCGTAACAATCACTTACAAGCCTTCGTCCTTGATCCTTGCGCCAGTGAAGAACAGTTCGTGTTGTTCACCGATTACCAGTCGTCCCGCCATTCGGGCGGTGACATGGAAAAGATGAATGCCGATGATTATCGCTCGCTGGTGGAAGAAACCAACGTCAACACCCGGATCGTCGAATTTCGCGACGACGATGATAAACTGGTTGCCTGTTGTCTGATCGATGTGCTGAGCGACGGACTGTCGGCGCTCTACAGCTTCTTCGACCCGCATCTGGAGTCTCGCCGCAGCCTGGGCACATACATGATCCTGTGGTTGACGGAACATGCCCGCGCGTTGGGCCTGGATTATGTCTACCTGGGATTCTGGATCGGGGGCTGTGCGAAAATGTCCTACAAGGCGTCGTTCAAACCATTGGAGGGATTTAATCCATCAGGATGGCGTCTTTTGGAAAGCCAATAGTTTTATTGCCAAAGTAGCTATTGCCCTTGCTCCCGAGGGCCGATAAGTTATCGGCAGACTATTGTAATTACAGTATTCTCAAGCAAAGTTTGTTTAAACAGGGAGAACTTCAAATGAAACGTCTTGAACGTCGTAAATTTATCAAGGGTGCTGCCGCTGCCGGTGTTGCCGGTGTTGCCGGCGTCGCCGCTTCGACCCTCGCGGCTCCGGCCCTGGCCCAGGGGATTCGTAAACTGAAAATGGTCACCACCTGGCCGAAGAACTTTCCGGGCCTGGGAACCGGGGCGCAAAGATTGGCCGATTCGATCACTGCCGCTTCCGGGGGCAAGCTGACGGTCAAATTATACGCCGCCGGTGAACTGGTGCCGCCGTTTGAAAGTTTTGACGCCGTTTCCAGTGGCACCGCCGACATGTACCACGCCGCCGAATATTACTGGCAGGGCAAGAACAAGGCGTTCAACTTCTTCACCGCCGTTCCCTATGGCTTCACCGCCAGTGAAATCGACGCCTGGATCAATTATGGCGGCGGCCAGGAATTGTGGGATGAACTTTCCGCCGGCTTCAATTTGAAAGCCCTGTCGGCCGGTAACACCGGCGTTCAGATGGGCGGCTGGTTCAACAAGGAAGTCAACAGCCTGGAAGATTACAAAGGCCTGAAAATCCGTATGCCGGGCCTGGGCGGCGAAGTGCTGCGGCGCATTGGCGCGGCCGCCGTGACCCTGCCGGGCGGCGAAATTTTCCCGGCCCTGCAATCCGGTGCCATCGACGCCACCGAATGGGTTGGCCCTTGGAACGACCTCGCCTTCGGCTTCTACAAGATCACCAAATACTACTACTGGCCCGGTTTCCATGAGCCCGGCTCGACCCTGGCCGTTGGCTTCAACAAAGGTGTCTGGGACAGCTTCTCGCCGTCTGACCAGGCCCTCGTCAAGGCCTGTTGCGCGGCTGAAAACAATCGTTCGTTTTCGGAATTCAACGCCAAGAATGGTGATGCGCTGGCGACACTGATCAACAAGCACGGCGTCAAATTGCGCAAGATGCCTGATCCGGTGATGAACGAAATTGGTCGCCAGTCCGGTATCGTGGTGCGTGAGGTCGGTGAAGCCGATGCCCTCGCACGCAAGATTCTGGAAAGTTATTTGAACTTCCGGGGCGACGCCATTGGCTGGTCGAAACTTTCCGAACAGGCCTACTTCAACGCTCGTCTGCTGCCGTTCAAGTATTGATCTGAACGCTCAAGGCTAATATTAATTCGGGCCCGCTCCTTCCCGGTGCGGGCCCGATTGTTAGAGCATACATAAATTTTAGGTAGATCGTTTTGGGATTTCTAGCAAAGACTGTTCGGGTTCTCGATCAGCTCAACGAAAAAATTGGCCATTTTGTAGCGTGGACCGCCCTGGCCATGGTGTTGATGCAGTTCACGGTTGTCGTCATGCGCTACATTTTCGGCCTGGGCTCGATCATGATGCAGGAATCGGTGGTTTACCTGCATGGCGCACTTTTCATGTTGGGGGCCGGCTATACCCTGCTTCACGAAGGCCATGTGCGGGTCGATATTTTTTACCGGGAAGCCAGCCCCCGCAAGAAAGCCATGGTCGACCTGTTCGGATCACTTCTTTTACTAATGCCCGTTTGCATTCTGATCACTTGGTATTCGTTTCCTTACCTGAAGACAAGCTGGTCAGTGCTTGAAGGATCCCGGGAAACCAGCGGTATCCAAGGCGTTTACCTGCTCAAATCGACACTCTGGGCGTTTACCGGATTGATGATGTTACAAGGGTTATCGATCGCCGCCAAATCGTTTTTGTTCCTGATCGACGACAAAGGGCAGGACTAAATCATGGAACTGAACGAAATTCTGAGCGTCATAATGTTCGCCGTCGTCTGCGGCGTTCTCTTGGTCGGGTATCCGGTGGCCTTTAGCCTGGCCGGAACCGGCTTGATGTTCGCAGGCCTTGGTTGGTTCATGGGAGTCTTCGACTTTTCCCTGTTCGGCGCCCTGCCTTCCCGTATTTTCGGCAACGCCATGACCAACGAGATTCTGATCGCGGTGCCGCTGTTCGTCTTTATGGGGGTCATGCTGGAACGCTCCAAGGTGGCCGAAGAGCTGCTCGAAAGCATGGGCATGTTGTTCGGCAAATTACGCGGCGGTCTGGGCATATCGGTGACCGTTGTCGGCACCTTGTTAGCCGCTTCAACCGGAATTGTCGGGGCCACCGTGGTGACCATGGGATTGCTCAGCCTGCCGACCCTGCTGAAACGTGGCTATTCACCGTCCCTGGCCTGTGGCACGATTTGCGCCTCGGGCACGCTGGGGCAGATCATCCCGCCGTCGATTGTGCTGGTGTTGCTGGGTGATCAGATTTCCAACGCCTATATCGATGCCCAGCGCGCAATAGGGAACTGGTCGCCGGACCCGGTTTCGGTCGGCGACCTGTTCGCCGGGGCCTTGTTGCCGGGCATGTCCCTGGTCGGTATGTATATCACCTATCAGTTGATCCGCGCCTACATGGACCCGGACTCATCACCGGCTATTCCGACCGAGGAAATTGCAGCCGAGGGCCTGTGGCGACGCATTTTACATGCCCTGGTACCGCCAATCATCCTGATCATTTCCGTATTGGGATCGATTCTGGCCGGTGTGGCGACACCGACCGAAGCGGCCGCCGTCGGGGCCGTCGGCTCGCTGATGCTGGCCGGATTACGCCTCGACGAAGGACACGGCAGGGCCATGCAATTGGCCGCCCTGGCCCTGGTTGTGATGCTGGTCTTGGCCAACACCATGGACCTGCGTGTCGCCCGCAATGAAATTCCGACCGCAGACATGATCGGTATTATTGGTGCCGGCATAAGTACCCTGGTGCTGATTTACGGCATGTGGATTGCCCTGTACCGGGTCTACACCACCAAGATTGAAGAAACCGGCATTCCGGTGCTGGTCGCCGTCATGCGCTCGACCATGGAAATTTCCGCCATGGTGTTTGTCATTCTGATTGGCGCGTCGGTGTTTTCCCTGGTCTTCCGGGGCTTCGGTGGCGACGATTTCGTGCACAAAATTCTCAACGACATACCCGGTGGCAAGTGGGGCGCGATCTTCGCCGTCATGGCGGTGATGTTCTTTTTGGGCTTTTTCCTGGATTTCATCGAGATCACTTTCGTCGTCGTGCCGATTGTTGCCCCGGTGTTGCTGAAAATGGATATCAGCCCGGTCTGGCTGGGGGTAATGATGGCCATGAACCTGCAAACATCGTTCCTGACGCCGCCCTTTGGCTTCGCCCTGTTCTATTTGCGTGGGGTCGCCCCGCCGGAAATCAAAACCATGGATATCTATCGTGGGGTGGCGCCCTATATCCTGATTCAGTTGATCGGGTTGCTTCTGCTGGCCTTGTTCCCGGCCATCGCGACCTGGCTGCCGAAAGTGATTTACGGCTAATATTTGCCGGACGTGGGAAATCCGCGCGGTACTTTCAGGCCCGCCTGGGCGCGCTTGCCGAGCCAGGGTTTGATGTCCGGTTCGGTGCGGGTGCGCTCGCCACTTTTCCAGCTTAATCCGGCTGACAAAACAATGGTTTTGGCGTCGGCCAGGCCGCCCTTGGCATAGCGCTGCAAAATGTTGCCCCGGCCCCGGACCATGGCCGGCAACTCGGCCAGGGGGAAAACCAGAAGCTTGCGGTTTTTGCCGACCACGGCCACATGATCGTCCCCCTCACCAATATGTGCGGCGACGCTGGCTTCTTCGCCGGCGCTTAAGTTGAGGATTTGTTTGCCGTTTTTGGTCTGGGCAATAATGTCGTCCTGTTCGACAATAAAGCCGCGTCCGGCATCCGAGGCGATTAGCAACCGCCGCCCGCTAAGGTGGCTGAACATGGCCACCGGTTCATGTTCATTGCCAAGATCGATCATCAGGCGCAGGGGCTCGCCATGGCCCCGGCCGCCGGGCAGCTTGTCGCAACCGACCGTGTAGAAACGGCCATTGGTGGCGAAGATCACCAGCTTGTCGGTGGTCTGGGCGTGCAGGAAGAACCGGCCCTTGTCGCCTTCCTTGAATTTCAAATCACCGTCGTTACCAACATGTCCCTTGATCGCCCGGATCCAGCCCTTGTCGGAACAGATCACAGTCACCGGTTCCCGCTCGATCATCGCTTCCAGGGGCACGATGATGGCGCTCGGTGGTGCGCCAATTTCGGTCCGCCGCCTGCCCAGGTCGGTTTTTTCGCCAAATTCCTGTTTGATCTGGGCCAGTTCTGCGGAGATGGTGTTCCAGCGTTTGTCGTCGCTCGCCAGCAGTTCCGCCAGCACTTTCTTTTCGGCGTTCAACAGCTTGTCTTCCTTGCGAATTTCTATTTCTTCGAGCCGGCGCAATTGCCGCAGACGCATGTTGAGGATGGCTTCGGCCTGCACCTCGGTCAGTTTGAAGGCGGCGATCAGCCCGGCCTTGGCGTCGTCCTGTTCGCGGATAATGCGAATGACTTCATCTAAGTTGAGGAAGGCGATGAGAAAACCGCCGAGAATTTCCAGCCGGTGTTTGATCTTGTCGAGACGATACTGCGAG
>CBFDVE010000033.1:0-12645 GCA_965613205.1 uncultured Rhodospirillaceae bacterium | reverse complement strand
AATGCGAAGGCGGGTTTATATAGGCCCCGTCCGGTCCCGTCAACCCCCGCCGACACTGGTTTTAGGGCGCTAGAGCATAAAAACCTCATACGGATTCATTTGATGGTCGAGACAGGCGGTCCGGGTAGGCACGTTGCGCCGCGCGATGTGGTTCATCGGGCAAGTAACGTAACGCATCCGGACCACCTGTATCGGCCACCGAAGGCCGGGTTCTTTTGCGCTGTGGCTTTGTTACGGCCCTTGAACGATGCCCCGCATCGTCCTGCGCACCGTGCCGCGCCACAACGCAAAATAATCCCGGTCAAATGTTTCCGTATGAGGTTTTTATGCTCTCGGGTCTATTTGCCCTTGAACGCCGGTTGGCGTTTTTCGATAAAGGCCGACATGCCTTCTTTCTGGTCTTGCAAGGCGAAGCTGGCATGAAACAGGCGGCGTTCAAAACGGATGCCTTCGGCCAGGGTGGTTTCGAGCGCCCGGTTGACCGCTTCCTTGGCCATTTTTACCACCGGGGCGGACAGTCTGGTAATCGCTTCGGCCACTTTCAGGGCTTCGTCGATCAATTGGTCGGCGGCGACAATGCGGCTGACCAGGCCCGAACGTTCGGCTTCGTCCGCGTCCATCATGCGGCCGGTCAGGCACATTTCCATGGCTTTTGATTTGCCCACCGTGCGGGTCAGGCGCTGGGTTCCCCCGGCACCGGGCAGGGTGCCGATGGTGATTTCCGGCTGGCCGAATTTAGCCGTTTCGGCGGCCAGGATAAAATCGCACATCATAGCCAGTTCGCAGCCGCCGCCGAGGGCGTATCCGGCGACGGCGGCGATCACCGGCTTGCGACAGAGGGCGACCTGTTCCCAGCCCTCGGTAATGAAATTTTCGTTGAACACCTGGGCGAAGGTCTTGTCTTTCATTTCCTTGATATCGGCCCCGGCGGCGAAAGCCTTGTCAGATCCGGTCAGGACAATGGCGCCAACATTATCGTCTGCCTCGAAATCCTTCAGGGCCTGGGCCAGTTCCCCGACCAGGGCGGCATTCAGGGCGTTCATGGCTTTCGGCCGGTTCAGGGTGATCAGGCCGACCGGGCCTTTGGTTTGGACGATGATGTTTTGAAATGCCATGATGTTTTGAAATGCCATGAGGGGTTCCTATTGTTCAGCGGGTCGAAGGATAAAGCGGATGGTCAGGTCGGGGCTGAGGAATTCCAGCCGCAGGGTTTCATCTTCCCGGGCAAACCGGCCGTGACCCAGTTTGCGCCAGCCCAGTTGGGGCAGGGTGGCGTTATAGAAATCCAGCACCGCCCGGCGCGGGGGGGTGCCGCGCACGGTATTTTCGATAATTCGCCCGGTCGGACTATCGAAGGTTATCAACTCACCCTGAAGCTCTGTCAATCCCGGCATCAGGGGCAGGTCGTCGAAGCCGGTGATGAAGGCGCTGCCGCCATGGGCCGGGGCGATCATCAGGAACATCATCAGGGCGATCTTTTTCATGGTGCCAGAGTCTATCGGTTAGCGTTGCCGTCTGGAACAGTAAAATGTCGAGCGCCCGGACTGAGTGATTCTGGCGATACCGCCGGTGCGGGAGACATCGCAGTGGCAACCGGGGCAGGGCTCACCCTGGCGTCCATAGACGGCAAAGCGGTGCTGGAAATAGCCGGGCTCGCCATCCGGCTGGCGGTGGTCGCTGATCGAAGACCCACCGGCGGCAATGGCTTCTTGCAGGACTTCTTTAATAGCGGGAACCAGGCGGGCGGCCCGCACCCCGGCCACAGAGGCGGCCTTGCGCCTGGGCGAAATCCCGGCCCGGAACAAAGCCTCGGCGACATATATATTGCCCAACCCGGCGACCACGGTCTGGTCCAGCAAAGCGGCCTTGATCGGCGTCTGCCTGTTTTTCAGGGCGGCGGTCAGGGCCGCACCATCAAAAGCATCGTCCAGGGGTTCCGGCCCCATGTTTTTGAGCATGGGATAATCTGCCAATTGGCCCCCATCGACCAGGTCCATAAAGCCGAACCGGCGGGGATCGTTGTAGCGGATTTCCGTGCCTTCATCGGTCAGCAAAATAATGTGTTCGTGTTTTTCCAGGGGCGGCTTGTCTCCTTGATGAATGCGGTAGCTGCCCGACATGCCCAGATGGCTGACCAGCACCGTGCCGTCGTCTATTTCAATCAACAGAAACTTGGCCCGGCGACGGACCGCCCGCACCCGGCGACCGGTCAGGCGCTGGCCGAAGTCCTCGGGCAGGGGGAACCGCAGGTCGGGGCGGCGGGCGACGACACGAACCAGAGTGCGGCCTTCCAGCACGGGGGCCAGGGCTCGGCGAACGGTTTCGACTTCGGGCAATTCGGGCATGGACGGTAAGCTAGCGCCTTTTATGTGCTTGGGCTATGGTGCGCTGATGATGAATGGGAAATCTTCACAAACGACCCATTTCGGCTACACAGATGTCGGTGTCGATGACAAGGCGGGCATGGTCAAGGACGTGTTCGACAAGGTCGCGCCCCGCTACGACCTGATGAACGATCTGATGAGCCTGGGTGTGCATCGGCTGTGGAAAGCGGCCCTGATCGATACCTTAAATCCGCGCGGCGACATGACCCTGCTCGATGTCGGCGGCGGCACCGGCGATATCGCCTTGCGCTTTCTAGGGCGCGGCGGCGGCGCGGTGACCGTGTGCGACATCAACGATGAAATGCTGGACGTTGGCCGCGACCGGGCCATGGACCGGGGCATTATGGATGGCATTGCCTGGCTCAATGGCGATGCCGAGAAACTGCCCGTGCCCGATGGCTCGTTCGATGCCTTGACCATTGCCTTTTGCATTCGTAACGTCACCCATATTGAGCGGGCACTCAAGGAAGCCCGGCGCGTGCTGAAGCCGGGCGGCCATTTCCTGTGCCTGGAATTCAGCCGGGTCGTCGCCCCCCTGATGGAACGCCTGTACAACAGCTATTCCTTTAGCGTCCTGCCCAGACTGGGCCGGTTGGTGGCGGGGGACGCGGAGTCCTATCAATACCTGGCCGAAAGCATCCGCCGTTTTCCCGACCAGCAAACCTTCGCGGCGATGATCGGCGATGCGGGACTTGAGCAAGTCGGCTATCGCAATCTATCCGGCGGTATCGCCGCCCTGCACACCGCCTGGCGGATTTAGCGACGATGACAAGAACGCTTCGAAACCTGGCCCGCCTGCTGGCCATCGCCCGCATTCTGGCCCGCCATAATTCCCTGTTCTTGCTGGAACGGCTGCAAGTGGCGGCCCCGGTGCTGATGCTGGCCCGCCTGTTTTCCAGAAAAGCCGAAGGCCGCCCCGGCCAGCGCCTGGCCACCGCCTTGCAGGAAGCCGGCCCCAGTTTCATCAAGCTGGGCCAGGCTTTGTCGACCCGCTCGGACCTGCTGGGCGAGGAATTCGCCACCGATCTGTCCGCTTTGCAGGACCGCCTGCCGCCGTTTCCCGGCGATCAGGCGATAAAGATTATCGAGCGTGAATTCGGCAAACCCCTGGACCAGTTGTTTTCCGGCTTCGACACCACGCCCGTGGCCGCCGCGTCCATTGCCCAGGTCCATTTCGCCGAGACCCTGGACGGTCGCGAAGTGGCGGTAAAAGTCTTGCGCCCCGGCATCGAGCAAGCCTTCGCCCGTGATCTGGAATTGTTCTCCTGGGTCGCCGAACTGGTCGAGGCGGCCCGGCCCGAATTCAGGCGCCTTAGACCCGTGGCGTCCGTCGCCACCCTGGCCGACACGGTGAAGCTGGAGATGGACCTGCGTTTCGAAGCCGCCGCCGCCGCCGAACTGGGCGAGAACTTCAAGGACGACCCGGACTTTACCGTGCCCAAAGTGGACTGGGTCCTGACCGGTTTGCGGGTCCTGACCACCGAACGGGTCTATGGGGTGCCGATGGACGACGTGGAAGCGATCAGGGGCTTCGGCCTCAATCCGACGGCGGTGCTGGAAAAATCCTCTGCCGCGTTCTTCCAGCAGGTCTACCGGGATGGCTTTTTCCATGCTGACTTACATCCGGGCAATATGTTCGTGCGCCAGGACGGCGGCCTGGCGGTGGTCGATTTCGGCATCATGGGGCGGCTTGACCGGACCACCCGGCGACACCTGGGCGAGATGCTGCTGGCCTTCCTGAGCCGGGACTACCGGCGAGTTGCGGAGGTTCATTTCGAAGCCGGATGGATTGGCCCGGAGCAATCCGTCGATACCTTCACCCAGGCCTGCCGGTCGATCGCCGAGCCGATCCTGGATTTGCCGCAAAACGAAATTTCCATCGCCCGCCTGCTCGGCCAGCTTTTTTCCATCACCGAGAAGTTTGACATGGAGACCCAGCCGCAATTGCTGCTGCTGCAAAAAACCATGCTGATCGCCGAAGGCACCGGACGGACGCTCGACCCGGAAGCCAACATGTGGTTTCTGGCCCGGCCCCTGATCGAAGACTTGATGCGGCAGACCCTGGGGCCGGAAGCCCGCATTGTCGATGCCGTCGCCGATTTCGCCGTGGCCCTGCGGCGACTGCCAAGCTTGCTGGAGAACCTTGAAAAAGGGGTGGCCGAGCTGGCCGGCGGAGGCCTGAAACTGCATCCCGAAACGATCCGGGCGCTCAGGGGCGGTAAAAAAACCCTGGGCTTGGGACCGATTACACTGATCGCCACAGCCGCTGTGTTAGTGAGCCTGCTGGCCGTCATACTGGACTGAACAGGAAGTTCGGCTTTTCACGGTTCGAACATTTTCCATGGAACATAACATACTTTATGTTATGGTCGTTTTTGCAACGTCTTCATTCTGAAAGTCTTTGTCATGATTTATGCGGCCATTATTGTCAATTTCGCGATATTTCTCATTCATGTCTTTGTCGGCGGACCGGCGATCGCGCGCCCTATGCTGGCGGCAACGGACTTAAAAACCGTTGCCAAGCTGACCAACTATTATTGCTGGCATCTGGTGTCCATTGTGTTGTTTGCCATGGGGCTCTGCTGGATCTGGTTCCTTGCCGATCCGGCCGCCCGTGAAGTGGCCATTCTGGCAACCGGGTTTTCCGTGGCGTTTCTGGTATGGGGGCTGGTTTTGGTCGTGTGGAAACGGCAACGTCATCTGGAAATGCCCCAATGGATCCTGTTTGCGGCATCTGCGGCCGTTTCCATCGGCGCACTCGGGTGACGGGATAAAGAGATGGTCGTCCCCCCCAACAAGCGGTTCACAATTGAAACCTGGCTGGAACTTGGGCTTGCCGTGCTTGGGGACGCGGGTGTTTGCGGATTATCGATTGAGCGAATATGCGCTTTTGCGGGCAAGACCAGGGGATCATTTTATCATCATTTTGCCGATCACAACGAATTTGTCGTTGCTGTTCTTGAGCATTGGCAAAAATCATCAACGGCATCGGTGATTGCCGCTGTCGTCAACGTTTCAGATTCTCACGCACAGCGAAAAGCCCTGGCCCGTCAGGTGGCCGAACTGTCGTCTGCCAGCGAAAACGCCATTCGCGGATGGGCCGGAACGGACGAGCGCGCGCGCAGAGTCGTTCAGAAAGTCGATCAAAGCCGGCTGGATTTCCTGGAACAGGGCATTGTCGCCCTGGCCGCACAGGCCGGAATTCAACTCACCGGGCCCGAGGCCCAAAGACTGGCTTTACTGGACTATGGCCTGTTTATTGGCATCCATGCATTAAGGCCGGGTGAAACAGCAGATTATTATCTGAAATTAAACGAACTGTCCGAAAACATGCTCAAGGCATGGATGGATAAAAGGGTTCACCCGGACTAACCTGCCCAACCCCCCCAAGGCCAGAGCCCAAAATCACCAAATTGTCGCATTCCGCGCTTGCCACGATCAGTACGGCACACTAGATTAATCACACTATTTTCACGTTAAATATTATTGAGGTACGTCCGACCGTGGACAAACGCGTTTTATTGATTGTTTCCGGTGGCATAGCCGCCGTTAAGTGCCCGGAGCTGATCCGGCTGCTGGACAAGGGCGGCATTCGTACGCGAGTGATTTTGACCCGAGGTGGCACTCAGTTCGTCACCCCCCTGTCCCTGTCGGTGCTCAGCCGCGACACCGTTTATCAAGACCTGTTTTCCCTGACGGATGAAAACCAGATGGGTCATATCGAGCTGTCCCGTCAGGCCGACCTGCTGCTGGTCGCCCCGGCCAGCGCCGATATTGTAGCCAAAATGGCGGCCGGGCTGGCCGATGATCTGGCGACCACGGCGCTGCTGGCGACCGACAAGCCGGTCATCATTGCCCCGGCCATGAATGTGCGCATGTGGGATCACCCGGCGACCCGCAAGAATCTGGCCTTGTTGCAATCCCGCGGGGTTCGCATCATCGGCCCGGATCAGGGCGATATGGCCTGCGGCGAGTTTGGTTTCGGCCGCATGAGCGAGCCCGCCGCCATCGTTGACGCTATCGCGCAATTTTATACCCGGTCGGAACGCCTGAACGGCCAACACGCCCTGGTCACCAGCGGCCCGACCTTTGAGCCGATCGATCCGGTGCGCTACATCGCCAACCGGTCGTCGGGCAAGCAGGGCCACGCCATCGCCGCCGCCCTGCATAGCCTGGGCGCGACCACGACCCTGGTTTCGGGGCCGACGGAACAGCCCGACCCGCCGGGGGTTTCGGTTATTCATGTGCAATCGGCGCGCGACATGCTGGCGGCCTGTCAAAGCGCCCTGCCGGCCCATATCGCCGTTTGCGCCGCCGCCGTAGCGGACTGGCGCGCCACCGACCAAGCCCCGGCCAAGTTGAAAAAGAACGGCCGTGCGCTGAAGGCCCTGGAACTGACGGAAAACCCGGATATCCTTGCAACGCTCTCCAGGTCCGGCAACCAAAGGCCCGGCCTGGTCATCGGCTTCGCCGCAGAAACCGAGAACGTGGTCGGGAACGCCAGCGCCAAACGCCAGAGCAAGGGTTGCGACTGGATCGTCGCCAACGATGTATCGAGCGCCACCGGAACTTTCGGCGGCGATGACAACACGGTGCATGTGATCAGCGATAGCGGCGTCGAAGACTGGCCGAAAATGAGCAAGCTGGCGGTGGCCCGCACCCTGGCGGAAAAAATCGCCGATGCGGTGACGGGCTAGACCGGGCCATGGCGGAAATTCAGGTTCCCCTGCGGCGGTTGGCCAATCTGGACGGCCTGGACATCCCCCGATACGCCACCGACTTGAGCGCCGGGGCCGATCTGGTCGCCGCCATTGCCGAGCCGGTTTCAATCGACGCGGGCGAGCGGGCTTTAATCCCCACCGGCATCGCGCTGGCCCTGGCCGCAGGATACGAGGCCCAGGTGCGGCCCCGGTCGGGCCTGGCCCTGAAACACGGGGTCACGGTGTTGAATTCGCCGGGCACGATAGATGCGGATTACCGGGGAGAAATCGGCGTCATATTAATCAATCACGGTGCCGACCCGTTTGTGGTCGAACGCGGGATGCGCATCGCCCAACTGATCCTTGCCCCGGTTGTCACGGCCGACTGGGCCGTGGTCGATGACTTGCCAACCAGCGCCCGTGCCGCCGGTGGATTCGGATCGACCGGCGATGCTTAGGCTGTCGAAAAAAATGCTCTATGCCATCGAATCCGTACTCGATATCGCCTATCACGCGGGCAGCGACCCGGTGCAAAGCCGTGAAATCACCCGCCGCCAGGGCATCCCCCGGCGCTATCTGGAACAGGCCCTGCAACATCTGGTGCGCCAGGGCGTGCTGGTCGGCGTGCGCGGACCCCGTGGCGGCTACCGGCTGGCGCGGGAACGGCGGCGCATTTCCATCGGCGATATTGTCCGCATCGTCCAGACCATGGATACAAACGACGATCCGGCCAGCGACACAGATGGCTCGGAACTGGGTTGCAAAGTGGTGCGGCCCATGTGGGCGGTACTGCAAGACCAGGTCATGGCGCAACTGGATGATATTTCCATCGATGATCTGTGCGACCGGTCGGACCGGGTCGGCATTGTCAGCGAGGGCCGGAAAAATCTGGATTTCGTGATTTGACCGGGGCCCTGTCATTTCGTGGACGCGTCTACGATTCACTGACCGACACCATTGGCGCGACCCCCCTGGTCCGCCTGTCCCGGCTGGCCGAAGACGCCGATTGTAGGGCCGTCATTCTGGGCAAATGTGAGTTTTTCAATCCGCTGGCATCGGTCAAGGACCGGATCGGCCTGGCCATGATCGAGGCCGTCGAGGCGGACGGTCTGATCAACGATCGGACGGTTCTGGTCGAACCGACATCGGGCAACACGGGGATCGCCCTGGCCTTCGTCTGCGCCGCCAGGGGCTACCGGCTGATTCTGACCATGCCCGAAAGCATGTCGGTGGAACGGCGCAAAATGGTCGCCCTGCTGGGTGCTGAGATTGTCCAGACCCCCGCCGCCCTGGGCATGAAGGGGGCGATAGCCAGGGCCGAGGAAATCCTTGCCAACACCCCCGGCGCGATCATGTTGCAACAGTTTGAAAACCCGGCCAATCCGGAAGTTCATCGCCGCACAACGGCTGAGGAAATCTGGGCCGACACGGGCGGCAACATCGATATGGTGATCAGCGGGGTTGGCACCGGTGGCACGTTGACGGGTCTGGGCGACGTCCTGAAAGGCTACAACGGCCACCTGAAAATGGTCGCCGTCGAACCGGAAGACAGCCCGGTGCTGTCGGGCGGCATTCCCGGTCCGCATAAAATTCAGGGTATCGGAGCCGGGTTTATTCCGCCTATTCTGGATCAGACTTTAATCGATGAAGTGATCAAAATCGGCAACGAAACGGCCTTGGCCACGGCCCGCAAGGCGGCCCGGCTGGAAGGTTTACCGGGTGGAATTTCATCGGGTGCCGCCCTGGCCGCCGCCCTTGAAATTGGCGCGCGACCGGAAATGGCGGGTAAGGTCATTGTGGTTATTCTGCCATCCTTCGCCGAGCGCTATTTATCGACGGCACTTTTTGACGGGCTGGGTTTGGATTAGAAATGGATTTCAGCGAACAACAGATTCAAAGGTACGCCCGGCATATTCTACTGAGCGACGTTGGCGGCATCGGCCAGGCCAAGTTGCTGGGTTCGAAAGTGCTGGTCATTGGCGCCGGTGGGCTGGGCTCACCGGTGATTTTGTATCTGGCCGCCGCCGGGGTTGGCACCATTGGCGTGGTCGATGATGATGTGGTCGATTTATCCAACCTGCAACGGCAGATCGTGCATACCACTGGGGCCGTCGGCACGGCGAAAGTGGAAAGTGCCCGCAAGACCATCGCCGCCATCAATCCGGAAATCAATCTGGTTATGCACAATGAACGGATCGCACCGGGTAACGCCTTGGACCTGATTGCGGATTACGACCTGGTAACCGACGGCAGTGATAATTTCGCCACCCGTTTTCTGGTCAATGACGCCTGTTATTTTGCCGCTAAACCATTGGTATCGGCGGCCATTTTGCGCTTCGACGGGCAACTATACACCTTCCGACCCCATGATAAAGACGACGAAGGCAACTCGCTGCCCTGCTATCGCTGCCTGTTTCCCGAAGCGCCGCCACCGGGGCAAATACCGACCTGTGCGGAAGCCGGGGTGCTGGGGGCCTTGTGCGGCACCATGGGATCATTACAGGCGACCGAGGTGATCAAGGAACTGATCGGCATCGGCGACAGCCTGGCCGGGTCGATCCTGATTTACGAAGGACTGGCCACGGAATTTCGCAAAATAAAGGTCAAGGCCGATCCGGGCTGCCCGCTGTGTGGTGAAAGCCCGTCGATCACCGACTTGAGCGGTGATTATGTCTAGGCCGGAAAAAATATCGATCATCGTGTTCTCGGGCGAGTTCGACAAAATCCACTATGCCCTGGTGACGGCGGCGGCCGCCGCCGCCATCGATATTCCGGCGACGCTGTTTTTTACCATGGCCGCCAGCCGCGCCCTGCTCGCCCCCGATGATGATGGCCGCCCGGCCTGGCGGAATTTACCGCCCGGCCATAGTGGTGCCATGGGCCCCACCGCCGGACGGGTCGATGACGGCTTCAAAGAGCGCACGGTGGCCAATTTCGAAGACCTGTTAACGTCCTGCGTGGCACTCGGGGTCAAATTCATGGTGTGCGACATGGGCTTACGCGCCCTGGACCTGGAAGGGGCGCAATTGCGCCATGATATCCCGGTGGAAACCGGCGGCATGGTGACGTTTCTGAACGATGCCTCGGCCACGGGGCAAATGCTGTTCATCTGAGCCTTTCCTGTCGGTACGCTTGTAATTTTGGCTTATTGAATTTATCGTTATGCTAATAAAGAGTCGCAACAAGCGGCCGCCAGGCATCGTTGAGACAATATAGAGGGGCGAAAGCCATGAGCATTCAGCAAATTCTCGGCCGAAAAGGGAACCGTCTGGTGACCATTCGGCCCGAAGATACCGTTGAAACGGCGGCCATGCTGCTGACCACCAACAACATCGGTGCCGTACCCGTGCGCGACGCCGGCGGCGCCATGGTCGGCGTTATTTCGGAACGCGATCTGGTCCGCGGCTATGCCAACAGCGGCACCGCAGTGATGTCGTTCACCGTGCAGGATCTGATGACCAAAGAAGTGACATCCGTCGGCCCCGGCGAATCGATCAAGAACGCCATGGAAAAAATGTCGAAGCGCCATATTCGCCATCTGCCGGTGGTCGATGACGACGGTGCCCTGATCGGCGTCATCAGCCAGCGCGACGTCATGGACGCGCGTTTGCAGCAAACCGAGATGGAGACCGAGGAACTGCGGGCCTACGCCATCGCCTCGGGCGGCAATCTTTAGCCTCGGGGCTTGCGGACGATCTGTCCGGTCGCCAGTTTGCCAGGCAGGGTGCTATGGATCAGCCTGCCGCGCGGCTTTCAGAAGGCTTCGCCGATAACCCGGTCCGGCGGCTTGTGGCCGTCGGCGAAGGTCTTGATGTTAATCAGCACTTTGTCGCCCATGTCGATGCGCCCTTCGAGCGTCGCCGAGCCCATGTGGGGCAGCAACAGGACGTTTTTCAAATTCAGCAGCTTGGCATTGACCGCCGGTTCGTTGGCGAACACATCGAGGCCGGCCCCGGCCAGATCGCCGGCCACCAACATGCGGGTCAGGGCGTTTTCGTCGATCACTTCGCCGCGTGACGTGTTGACGATATAGGCGTGGGACTGGACCAGTTTCAGGCGTCGGGCCGACAGCAAATGAAAAGTCGCCGGGGTATGGGGGCAGTTGACGGAAATGATATCGACCCTGGCCAGCATCTGATCCAGGCTTTCCCAGTAGGTCGCTTCCAGTTCGTTTTCCATTTCCGGATGGACCCGGTGGCGGTTGTGATAATGCACCGACAAACCGAACCCCCTGGCCCGGCGGGCGACGGCGGAACCAATGCGGCCCATGCCGATAATGCCCAGCCGCTTGCCGTAAATGCGATGGCCCAGCATCCAGGTTGGCGACCAGCCTTTCCAGTTGCCTTCGTGGACCACCTGGGCCCCTTCGGCCAGCCGCCGGGGTACGGCCAGGATCAGGGCCATGGTCATGTCGGCGGTGTCTTCGGTCAGCACATCGGGCGTGTTGGTCACCGTGATGCCGCGCTGGCGGGCGCTGGCCAGGTCGATATGATCGACCCCGGTGCCATAGTTGGCGATCAGGCGCAGGCTGTCGCCGGCCTGCGAGAGGATGGCTGAATCGATACGGTCGGTCACCGTCGGCACCAGAACATCGGCGGTTTTTACCGCCTCGATCAACTCGGCCTTGGTCATGGGGTCTTCGTTCAGGTTGAGCTGCACATCGAACAGTTCCATCATGCGGGTTTCGATGCTATCGGGCAGCTTACGGGTCACCACGACCCGGATCTTGTTTTGCGACATTAATTTCCTCCGGCGTTGCGCCCCTAACATAGCGTCTTATCTGCCCGGCATCGACACTTGTTTTGATGGATGCAAGACCTATACTGAGCGACCTTTCCCCACGAGAATCTTAATGATCCAGTTGATCCGCAAATTCCTTTTTCCGACCCTGGCCATGCTGCTCGCCCTGCAATTTTGGGGCCCGCCCCCGGCGGCGGCGGCGGCGGGGACCGGGTTGCCCTTGCCCCGGTTTGCCAGTGTGCGGGCCGACCGGGTTAACCTGCGTACCGGGCCGGGGGTTCAGTATCCGGTGGACTGGGTTTACCAGCGTCAGGGCCTGCCGGTGGAAATTATCGCCGAATACAGGACCTGGCGAAAAATCCGCGATTGGCAAAGCACCCAGGGCTGGGTCCACCAAAGCATGTTGTCGGGCCGCCGCACGTTAATCGTGACCGGTAAACAGCGCACCTTGCGCGACCAGCCCGACAGCAAAAGCCCTGCGGTCGCCCGCATCGAGGCCGGGGCGGTCACAGATGTGACCGAATGCCCGGCCAAGACCGGCTGGTGCAGGGCCGAATCCGGAAACATCAAAGGCTGGCTGCGCAAGGTCGAATTCTGGGGCGTCTATCGCAACGAGATTATCGAGTAATTCTGGAGTTTGGCTGTCATAAGGTAAGTGCCCCTCAAGCGCCGGGCGCGCTATTCGCGCTTGGCTGGGCCTCTGGAAGTCAGGCCGTAAGGCCATACAGGAGTCTGGGTTTGCTAAACCCGTCTGGTTGCTTTTCATTTAAGGTATGTGCCCCTGCGGGCGCGCTCTTCGCGCTTGCTGCGTCTCTGGAAGT
>CBFDVE010000032.1:0-12667 GCA_965613205.1 uncultured Rhodospirillaceae bacterium | reverse complement strand
CTTTGCCCAGCCATCAACCCTGCACAACGCCGCCCATGATACGCGCCATTCCATCGCCGCGCCCTGCCACTGATATGTTTCACCGAATCGTGTTGAGCGCACTGCTGGCCGGGGCGATTGCCGGCCTGTGGATTTTCGTCGGTCACATTACCCTGACCACACCGCTGATATTGCAGGCCGAAGCTTCCGAGACCGCCGCCGCCGTGACCACGGACTGGATGCCGGTCGATGGGCTGGAACGGACCGCCTATACCCTGCTGAGCGATATGGTCATCGCCATGGGCTTTGCCTTTCTGTTGGTGGGTGCCATGTCTCTTAGCGGTCGTCCTGTCGATTGGCGGCGCGGACTGGTGTGGGGGGGATGCGGATTCATCGTCTTTTCGGTCAGCCCGGCCATTGGCCTGCCGCCGGAACTTCCCGGTATGATGTCGGCGGAATTACAGGCCCGCCAGATCTGGTGGGTGGGTGCTGCCGTGGCCGCTATTGTTGGCCTTTATCTGATTTTTCTAACCGAACGGAGAGTCCTTGGATTGCTTGGGCTGGTGGTAATAATCCTGCCCCATGTAATCGGGGCGCCACAGCACGAAGCCTACGTAAACGACATTCCGGTCGATCTGATCCGGGAGTTTATCCTGAACACGATGTTGGTTAGTGGGTCATTCTGGCTTATTCTCGGTGGCGTCGCCGGTCACTTCTATAACAAGCTTGAACGAAACTGAAAAAACGAAACCAGGAAAGAGGGCGAAGAACCCCAATTTGCGTGTTACCATAGCAACGCATTCGACTGAATTTTTAAGCTATTAGCGGGGACCAGGATTAATTGGTGTCGTAAATGCGGTTGAGCACCAAGATCAGTGCAAGTGTCAGCTTGTTCCTTATTACGGCGCTGCTTATCAGCGCCACAGTGACGATCTATCGCTCGTATTCCAATCTGGAATCGGAAGTTCGCGAAGATGCCGAACACTCTCTTGCCATCTTTCGGGCGATGCACATTCAGGCCATGCTCAACCGTGGCGACACGCTCAACAATAACCCGGTCATCACCGCCTTTAACGGCACCATGGAGCAGCTTAGCAAGCAATCAGACCGGCTATCGTTGTGGGTCGCCATGGGTCCCGAAGTGCTGGCTTACCAAACTGCCAACAAGCTTGAAGAAATGGAACCTCCGCAGGATGACATTGACAAACAGGCCCTGGAGTCGGGCCGCACTGTTGGCCGCATGACAACGGCTAGCACATATCGGCTTTCCGCGCCGGTTATCCTGGGGCAGGGCGATGGCGCCAACAAAAAATGCTTTGAATGCCATGGCAAGAAAATGGGCATAAAAAAGGGCCAGGTGATCGGCGTCTATTCAGTTGCGTTATCGGTTCAGCAACGACGGGATCATATCAACGCCATCGCCTGGCAATCGATCTTCGTCGCGGTGCTGGTGTCGCTGCTCATTTCCATCATCAACGTCGCTCTGCTCAATCGTGCGGTCAGCGGGCCGATCACCAGGTTGACTGAGATCATGGGACGATTAGCGGGCGGTGAAACCCAAGTCGAAATTCCCGACCTGGATCGCGGCGATGAAATCGGTGATATGACCAAGACAATAGTGGTGTTCAAGGAGAACGCCATCAAGCGACAGGAGGCGGAACAATCGCTCAAGTTGGCCGTGCGTAAAGCCGAAATCGCCAACCGGGCCAAATCCGAGTTGCTGGCCAACATGAGCCATGAATTGCGCACACCCCTGAACGCGATTATCGGTTTTTCCAAGATCATGTTCGATGGAACTTTCGGGCCTGTCGGAAATACCAAATATCAGGAATACCTGAGCGATATCAATAGTTCGGGTCAGCATCTTCTTGAACTGATCAACGATATCCTCAATGTTTCGGCGATCGAAGAGGGCAAGCTGGAATTGCACGAAGAAAATGTCGATCTGGTCCGTCTGATCGAGGCCTCGATTCGCATTGTCAAACCCCGTGCCGACTCCGGTGGGCTGACCATTTCAAACATTGTCGATAAGCAAATTCCAGAGTTGTATGTCGATCAGCGCCGGGTGTTGCAGGTCTTGCTGAATCTGCTCAGTAACGCCGTCAAGTTTAACCAGGACGGCGGCACCATTTTGGTCGATGCAAAAATTGATAAAAATGGATCGCTGGCCGTTGTCATTTCTGACAACGGGATCGGTATGACCGAACAGGAAATCGAAATTGCCATGACAAATTTTGGCCAAGTGGATGGTGGCCTGGCCCGCAAAAAAGAAGGTTCCGGATTAGGACTGCCCCTGAGCAAAGGACTGATGGAACTGCACGGTGGCACCTTGCGGATCGAGAGTGAAAAAGGCCGGGGCACCACGGTGAGCGCAACGTTTCCCGCCAGCCGCGTTGTTTAATCCTGATTTCGACGCTTGTCGGCACCATCACTTGCCGAAAACGTTTGTCGTTCCATGGCTACCTCCGATCAGCGGTCAGGAATTCTTCACCGGCTCAGTTGATGAATGGCCTTGTCCATGCCCTCCAACGTCATCGGGTACATGCGGTCGGACATCAACTGGCGAATCATGGTAACCGATTGAGTGTTGTCCCACCATTCCCGCCGCACCGGATTGAGCCACACGGCGTGGCTGTAGATATCGAGCAGGCGGGTCATCCAGGTGGCCCCGGATTCCTCGTTTTGATGTTCCACACTGCCGCCCGGATAGGCGATTTCATAAGGGCTCATGGAGGCATCGCCGACGATGATCACCTTGTAGTCCGATGAATAGGTATTGAGCACATCCCAGGTCGGGATCACTTCACCGTGACGGCGCACATTATCTTTCCACACCCGTTCATACAGGCAGTTATGGAAATAAAAATATTCCAGGTGCTTGAATTCACTGCGCACGGCCGAAAACAGTTCTTCCAGTACTTTGACATGGGGGTCCATGGACCCACCTACATCAAAAAACAGCAGAATTTTCACTGCGTTATGCCGCTCGGGAATCATGTTGATATCCAGATAACCTTTTTGCGCGGTCGAGCGAATGGTGCCCGGCAAATCCAGTTCCGTCGCCGCCCCCTGGCGGGCGAACCGGCGCAGGCGGCGAAGCGCCAGCTTGATGTTGCGGGTGCCCAATTGGACCGTATCATCCAGGTTCCTGAAGTCCCGCTTGTCCCACACTTTTACGGCGCTGAAATTGCGATTGCCGTCCTGACCGATGCGGATGCCTTGCGGGTTATAGCCAAAGGCACCGAAGGGCGAGGTGCCCGCCGTGCCGATCCACTTGGAGCCACCCTGGTGGCGTTTTTTCTGTTCCTCCAGGCGTTTCTTCAGGGTCTCCATAAGCTTGTCCCAGCCGCCCAGGGCCTCGATTTCGGCTTTTTCCTCGTCGGTCAGGTTTTTTTCGGCCAGCTTGCGCAGCCAGTCTTCTGGGATTTCGTGACTTTCCCCTGCCGGCATTTCCAAACCCTTGAAAATGCTGCCGAAAACCTGGTCGAACTTGTCCAGGTTGCGCTCGTCCTTGACCAGGCAGGAGCGGCTCAGATAGTAGAAATGATCGACGGAATAACCGGCGATTTCCTGATCCATGGCGTCCAGAAGGGTCAGGTATTCGCGCAGGGACACCGGCACCTTGGCGTCCCGCAAGGCGATGAAAAAATTGATCAACACAGGCCTGGTTTACCTGCCCTGACGGTTTAGAAACGCCAGCCGTTCGAGCAAATGAACGTCCTGTTCATTTTTCAGCAAGGCCCCGTGCAGGGGCGGGATCAAATCGCGGACGTTATCGGAACGCAGGGCGTCGAGCGGAATATCTTCGACCATCAGTAATTTAAGCCAGTCGAGGAATTCTGACGTCGAAGGTTTTTTCTTCAGGCCCGGCGCGTCGCGCAACTGGTAGAACAGGGTGAGCGCCCGGGATACCAGTTTTTTCTGGATACCGGGGTAATGCACATCGACAATGCGCTGCATGGTTTGTTCATCGGGGAAGCGGATGTAGTGGAAAAAGCAGCGGCGCAGGAAGGCGTCGGGCAGTTCCTTTTCGTTGTTCGACGTGATGATGATAATCGGTCGCTGGCGGGCGACGATGGTCTCACGGGTTTCGTAAACATGGAATTCCATGCGGTCCAGTTCGAGCAGCAGGTCGTTGGGAAATTCGATATCGGCCTTGTCGATTTCATCGATCAGCAACACCGGTTTCTCGTCTTCCTCGAACGCCTCCCACAACTTGCCACGGACGATGTAGTTGGAAATATCGTGCACTCTTTCTTCGCCCAGTTGGGAATCCCGCAGGCGGGCGACCGCATCATATTCGTACAAGCCTTGCTGCGCCTTGGTGGTTGATTTGATGTGCCACTGGATCAGTTTCTTGCCCAGGCTGGCGGCCACTTCCTGGGCCAGCACGGTCTTGCCCGTGCCCGGCTCACCTTTAATCAACAAAGGCCGTTCCAGGGCGACGGCGGCGTTGACGGCGATCATCAGGTCTTCGGTGGCGACATAATTGTCGGTCCCGGCGAACTTTTTATTCATGGCTTTTTTGACTCTCATAGGTTTGGCGAGGAACGGTCAAATTAGAGATTTAGGGACCCCGTGTCTATCTGCGGGTCAGACCACCGAGCGATTGCCGACATGAAGCCGCATCAGGTCGTGACCGATAAATACTGGGCCATCATAACCTTGTGTGACCTCGGCCAGTAAAGCGCCTTCATCAAAGCGCGGCGGCACGAAATGGGTCAGGACCAGGGATTTGACCCGGGCCTCGCTGGCGACCCGGCCAACCACATCGGATAGTGTGTGATAGGCCCCGACGTTGGCCACAGTTTGCGCCGTGCGGACGCCCTCGATGACCGGCATTTCCCGGTGAATGAAAACTTCGTGCAGCAGCATATCGACGCCTTTGGCCGCTTCAATCAGGGCCGGGCAATAAGTGGTGTCGCCGCTGATCGCCAGACTTTCGCCCGACTGCCGGAAGATAAAGCCGAAAGCGTGACGCACCGGCTGATGGTCCACATCGACCACGGTCACGTCCATGTCGCCGAATTGCAGCCGGTCGCCGCCGCAAATTTCCTGCACCTGAATTTCCAGCCCGGTTATCGAGGGGCGCATTTCGTGGGCGATGCGCTGTTTCAGTTCCGCCGCCCACAGGGCTTGCAGGCCATCCACATAAGTCTTCGTACCCGGTGGGCCGAACACCCGGTGGGGCCGGTCGCGGCCCTGATGCCAGCTTGAAATGACCAGTTGGAACAAATCGATAATGTGATCTGAATGCAGGTGGGTCAGCAACAAGGCATCTAAATCGCGGCCCGGACATCCGGCCCCGACCAGGCGCTGGGTGACCCCTGATCCGCAATCGATCAACAAGCGCGCACCCGGCCCGCCGTCAACCAGGGCGGCGGGTCCGTAGCGGTCTACATCGACCGCCGGGCAGCCGGTGCCGAGCAGGGTCAGGTCCATTGGTGCTGTTTTCTAGCGATAAAGCGCCTGCAATCGGTCACCGTATCGTTCGGTGATCTTGTTGCGGCGAATTTTAAGGGTCGGCGTCATCAGCCCGCCATCGATGGTGAAGGGTTCGTCGGCGACGATGAAACGGCGGATTTTCTCGATGTTGGACAGGCGGGCGTTGTTGCGATCAATGACATCGCCGAGCGCCCTCAGGAAATCCTTGTCTGCGGCCAGGTCGAGCTGGTTGTTGGCCTTGCCGTTTTCCCGCGCCCATGTCGCCATCCATTCCGGGTCGGGCACCAAAAGCGCGACCAGGTGCGAGCGTTTGTCGCCATAGGCCATGGCCTGGGCGATTTCCGGCTCCAGGGCCAAAATTCCCTCGACCCGTTGCGGGGCAATGTTGTCGCCACCGGAATTGACGATAATGTCCTTCTTGCGGTCGGTAATGACCAGCCGCCCGCCATCGTCAAAATGGCCGATATCGCCCGTATGCAACCAGCCATCTTTCAGGCATTCTGCCGTCGCTTCCGGGTTTTTCCAATAGCCCTGCATGACCAGGTCGCCGCGCACGACAATCTCGCCGTCCTCGGCAATTTTCACATCGACATCGACCAGGGGTTTACCGACGGTCTCGATTTTGATATCGAAAGGCCGGTTGACGGCGATCACGGGTGCCGATTCGGTCAGGCCATAGCCCTGCATCAGGCGCAATCCCAGGGACAAAAAGAACATACCAATATCGGGATTGAGCGGTGCTCCACCGGACACCAGAGTTTTCAAACGGCCACCGAAACGGGCCTGAACCTTCTTGCGCACCAGCACACTCAAAACGCCATTTTGAATATTTTCGACCACGGTCAGGCCGTTGGGGTCGGTCAGTTTTTTGGTCCCCAGTTCGACCGCCTTGTTGAACAACTGCTCTTTCTTGCCGCCTTGCTTGCGCACCCCCTGAGTGATACGGGCGTGCAGGGTTTCATACAGGCGCGGCACGGCGGTCATGATCGTCGGGCGCACTTCGACCATGTTGGTGCCCAGCGTCTCGATGCCTTCGGCGTAATAGATCTGGGCGGCGATGGTGACTGGAAAAAATTGTCCGGCGCTGTGCTCGTAAGAATGGGACAAAGGCAGGAACGACAGGAACGAGTTGTCGTTCAATCCTAAGGGTTCGATGGCATCCATCGCCCCCCGGCAATTGCAGATGACGGCGGCATGATCCAGCATCACGCCCTTGGGTGCGCCGCCCGTGCCCGAGGTATAGATAATGCAGGCGGTGCCCTTGCGGTCCAGATGGGCGCTTTCGGCTGCGATATCGTCGGCGCCTTCGGCGCCTTTGGCCAGAATATCCTGCCAGCTATGCAGGTCGACCCGCAGGGACTGATCAAATTCCAGAGGCTCGATGGCGATAACGGCTTGTAAGGTAGAGGCCTTGACGGCGGCGGGCAGCAATCGATCGGCCAGTTTTGGTGTCGAAACAATGGCCGCCTTGGCACCGCTGTTTTCCAGAATATGAGTGTGATCGGCGACCGTGTTGGTGGTGTAGGCGGGCACGGAAATACCGCCAGCCGCCATGATGGCGACATCAGCGATGAACCATTCCGGGCGGTTTTCCGAAACAATAACCACCCGGTCACCTTTCGCTATCCCCAAACCCCTAAGGCCTTTGGCCAACTGGCAGATAGTTTCGGCGGCGTCGCGCCAGCTTTGTGAGTGATAGGCCCCGTCCCGCTTGGCCCACAGGAAGGGTTTGTCGCCCTCCCGTTCGGCCTGTTCAAAAAACATGGAAACAAGGTTCGCCTTGTCCAAATCCCGCACAATCGCCATTTTCCCCATTCCCTCTGCTCACGTCATCAGTATGATGCGGCAAGTCTACTTAACCGGAGAACCCCATGACAACCCTGCCCCGATGGAATCTGGACGATTTATATTGCGCACCGACCGCCCCGGAACTGGGCCGGGACCTGGATAGTGCCCGCGCCCTGGGCGAAAAGTTTGCCCAGGCCTACAAGGGCGAGCTGGCTGGCATGACCGGGGCCGCGCTGGGCCAGGCCATTGCCGAATTCGAAACTTTGTCCGAACTGCTCTACAAGGCCATGAGCTACGGCCAGTTGTTGTTCGCCGCCGATACGGAAAACGCCGGTACGGGCCGGTTTTTACAGACCCTGCGGGAGAAAATCACCGATATTTCGACCACCACCCTGTTTTTTCAGCTCGAATTGAACCGCCTGGACCGGACCGTTCTGGATCAACAAATGGCCGATCCGGCGGCCGCCCATTACGGGCCGTGGGTGCGCGATGTGCGCATGTTCAAGGAACACGAATTGTCTGATGATCTGGAAAAATTGTTGCTCGAAAAATCGCTCAGCGGGCGCAATTCGTGGGTGCGGCTGTTCGACGAAACCCAGGCGGCCCTGCGTTTTCCGTTCGATGAGGAAGACCTGACCATGTCCGATATCCTCAATTTAATGTCTGACACGGACGGCGCGGTCCGCAAGAAAGCGGCGAAGTCCCTGGGTGGGGTGCTGAATGATAACATCCGTTTGTTCACCCTGATCACCAACACCCTGGCCAAAGACAAGGCGACGGAAGATGCCTGGCGTAAATATCCGCGCCCCATATCGGAACGCAACCTGGGCAATCAGGTGGAAGACGCCGTGGTTGATGCGCTCAGCCAGTCCGTGCAGGCCGCCTGTCCGAAGCTATCCCATCGCTATTACCGGCTGAAGGCCCGCTGGTTCGGGGTCGATGCGCTGGATTACTGGGACCGCAACGCGCCCCTGCCCGAAGACACGGATCGCACTTATTCGTGGCATGATGCGCGCCAGACCGTGCTTGCGGCCTATGGCAAATTCGATCCACTGTTGGCGGATATCGCCACGGAATTTTTCGACAAACGCTGGATCGATGCGGAATTGCGACCGGGCAAGGATTCCGGCGCCTTTTCCCATTCCACCGTACCTTCGGCCCACCCGTATATCCTGATGAATTTTCACGGCAAGGCGCGCGATGTCATGACCCTGGCCCACGAACTGGGCCACGGGGTGCATCAGGTGTTATCCGGCCCGCAAGGGACTCTGATGGCCGATACGCCCCTGACCACGGCGGAAACGGCGTCCGTGTTCGGCGAAATGCTGACGTTTCGCTCCCTGCTGGAGGGTGAAACCGACCCTAAACGCCGCCGTATTCTGCTGGCCGGAAAGGTCGAAGACATGCTCAACACGGTGGTCCGCCAGATCGCCTTCCACCAGTTTGAAACACGAGTCCACGATGAACGGGCGGAAGGTGAATTATCTGCCGAACGGCTCGGCGATATCTGGATGGCGGTGCAGCGCGACAGTCTCGGTGATGGCATCCGGCTTGACGACGATTACCGTTCGTTCTGGGCCTACATTCCCCACTTCATCCATTCGCCGTTCTACGTCTACGCCTATGCTTTCGGTGATTGTCTGGTTAATTCGCTGTACGATCTGTTTGCCGGGGGGCATCTTGATTTTCAGGCCAAGTATTTGCAGGTCCTGAAGGCCGGTGGCACCAGGCGGCACCGGGAATTGCTGGCACCGTTTGGCCTTGACGCCACCGACCCTGACTTCTGGAACCGGGGCCTGAATATGATTTCAGGCTTTATTGATGAACTGGAACAGGGAGAATGAGTAAATGATCACCACCACCACAGATGATGTTCAGGGCCGGACCATTACCGCATATCTGGGCATTGTGTCGGGCGATGCGGTCATGGGCACCAACATATTCCGCGACATGTTCGCCGGCATTCGCGATTTGATCGGCGGGCGGTCCGGTTCTTACGAAAAAGAACTGCGCCAGGCCAAGGAACTGTCCATGGCAGACATGGGCAGCGAGGCCCAGGAACTGGGAGCCGACGCCATTGTCGGAAAGACCCTAACGGTACCGCCGTTAAACTCGGTTAAGCAACCAGGCTGATCTCGGTTGTCGTCGTGGTCGTGGTCACGTCATATTCGGCGATGCTGTAGGCCGCTTGCGCCTGGTCTTTGGTGTGACCGTAATTGGCATCGCGAACGGCATGACCGTTTTTATTGCCCCGGTCAGAATTGTTTTCCTCGCCGTCCTTTTCAGCGACTTGCAGGGATTCAATCAGGCCATCGAGAATATCGAGCGCCGTATTGACAACCGGGACACCGGTTTCCAGCGGATTGAACGGATCAGTCGGTCCGGCCAGGACGGTTTGTAAAGCCGTCGGCCCGTTGTCGCCTTCGGCCTCATGGTGGTCATCCGTTTCATTGGAATTGGCACTTTCCTGAACGTATAACAACGACACCGTGGATACGGTGGTGGTCGTCGTGTAGCCAAGGGAATAGCTGAATCCAGCGTCGGCCTGTTCACCAGACTCAGAACCATTGTCGCCGCTCAGGCTTTGCTGGAAGGATAAGGATGTGGAAGTTGTTTGCGATTGGTACGCAAACGATAAATAGGCCGCGCTATAACCATCAATCATCACAAATGTCTCCTGCTTCTGCAGTTAAATCATTCAAAAACGCGAACATTCAGCCCGCTCCGCGAATCATACGTGTAAATTGGCCGCCAGGTCAATGAATTAGGGGTCTTATTTTTCAGGGCAACAATTCAAGGTTCTGCCTTACCCATCACCAGTATTTCATGGCCGCCCGGTAAAGGTCGGCCAAATCGTCTTCGCTGACCGGGCAGGGGGCCTGGGCGAGCAGTCTTTGCTGGGCATAAGACCCTTTCACCAGGGCCGGGATATCGTCTTCCCCATAGCCGATTTGGCCCAAACCGCTGGGCAGGCCGGTGGCCTGCATCATCTGGACCAGGCGGGCGGCCAGTAATTCGCCGCCATGGCTGGGATCGGCGTTCGAGACATCGGCCCCCAGCGCTTCGGCGGCCTGCAGGTGCCGTTGCGGGCTGGCGGGGGCGGTAAAGCGGAAGGCCGCCGGGGCGTTGATGACGACGGACAGGCCGTGCGGCACCATGGGATTGGCCGCCTCGTAACCCTTGGCCACATAGGTATGGTTCAGCCCGGCAACGGAATAGGACATGGCGTGGGGAATATGGACCCCGGCGTTGCCGAAGGCTTGCCCGGCGAGCGTTGCCGCGAACATCAACTGGTGGCGGGAGTGAACGGCGGCGGCATCGGTAACGGCGGCGACCAGATGCTCGCCGCCCAAGCGAATGGCGGCCAGTGCGCCGATGTCCGAATAAGGATTGGCCCCTTGATAGGGCGGGCGGCTGCCGGGCTCGGGCCGGGGCCTGGAGGTATAGGGGCAGGCGGTGAAGGATTCGATCACACCCGGCGTCATGGTTTCCGTGGTGGTCGGATCGACGACCGCCAGGGACGGGCGCAGGTGGATCGATGAAATGCCGGTCTTGACCCTTTTGTCGACCAGATCGAACACCGCCACGCCGGTGATTTCGCTGCCCGTGCCCGCCGTCGTCGGGCAGGCGATGTGGGGCTTCAAGGGGCCCGGCACCGGCTTGCCCTGGCCGTGCGGGGCATTGACATAGGCCAGCAGGTGATCCGGGTGGCTGCTCAGCAGATTGGCGACTTTCGCCGTATCGATGACCGAGCCGCCGCCGAGCGAGACAAAGCCATCGAAGTTGCCATCGGTGGCGAAGGCGGCGGCGGTCCGAAAACTCTCGTCCGTCGGTTCGACTTTAACCGCATCATAAACCACCACATCAATACCGCTCACCTTCAGGGCCTGTTGCACGGTTTGCAGGGCGGCGGTCTTGACCACGTTGCTGTCGGTGAACAGGGCGCAGCGGGTGACGCCCATGGCACTTGCATCTGCACCGGTTTCGAGCAGCGCCCCGGCGCCGAATTTCATGGCCGAAGCGGGTACCGTGAAAACCCGTTCGCCGTTTTTCCGGGGCTTGTAAAAATGGCGAACGGACATGGCGTTTTTCCTCTATTGACGGTTGCTGAAATTATATACCCGATGTCGGAAAATTGCGCACGGGAGTCGTTTTCCTGACCATGAGCGGAGATATGTCGGTGATAATTTGAGTGCATGGAAAAAATCAAACACATCGTTAACGGGGCCAAGGCCATGCCCACGTTCAGCCCGGCGGAAATGCAATCCCGCCTGGACAAATTGCGCCATCACATGGCGGCGAACCATATGGACGTGGCCTTGCTGACCTCCTACCACAACATCAATTACTTCGGCGATTTCCTCTATTGCGCTTTCGGCAGGCCCTTCGGGTTGGTGGTGACGATGGATACATCAACCAGTGTCAGCGCCAACGTCGATGGCGGCCAGCCGGGGCGGCGGACTTTTGGCGACAACATTACCTACACCGACTGGCAGCGCGATAACTATATCCACGCCCTGGTCCAGGAAATCGGCACGCCCAAATCCCTGGGGATCGAATTTGATCATGTCACCCTGGCCACCCGGAGCAAGTTGCAAGCGGCCTTTCCCGCGACCACCCTGGTGGATATTGCCGAGGCGACCATGGCCCAGCGCATGGTCAAATCGGTCGAGGAAATCGCCCTGATCAAAAACGGCGCCCGTGTCGCAGATGTGGGTGGGGCTGCGGGGCGCGATGCCATCGCCGCCACAGTGCCCGAATACGAAGTGGCCCTGGCCGCCACCGGGGCCATGGTGCGCCATATCGCCGCTATTTATCCGGATGCCGAGCTGATGGATACCTGGACCTGGTTCCAGTCGGGCCTGAATACGGACGGGGCGCATAATCCGGTAACGGCCCGAAAAATCGAGCAGGGCGATATTCTCAGCCTCAACTGTTTCCCGATGATCTCGGGCTACTATACGGCCTTGGAACGGACCCTGTTTTGCGACCACGCCAGCGACCGCCACCTGGAACTGTGGCAGATCAACTGCCGGGTTCATCGGCGCGGGCTGGAGCTGATCAAACCCGGTGTGCGCTGTTGCGATATCGCCCTGGAACTGAACGACATATATCAAGCCCACGACCTGCTGGCCTATCGCACCTTCGGCTATGGTCATTCCTTCGGCGTGCTCAGCCACTACTATGGCCGCGAGGCCGGGCTGGAACTGCGGGAAGATGTGGAAACCGTGCTCGAACCGGGCATGGTGGTGTCCATGGAACCGATGATCACCATCCCCGAGGGCATCGACGGGGCCGGTGGCTACCGGGAACACGATATCCTGGTGGTCGGCGAAACGGCAGCCGAAAATATCACCAGATTTCCGTTCGGGCCGGAACACAATATCGTCGGTTGACCCGTTATACCATCGAGCGTTAATAAGAACCCATAGAGATCGTCACAGCAGCCCTTCGG
>CBFDVE010000031.1:0-12754 GCA_965613205.1 uncultured Rhodospirillaceae bacterium | reverse complement strand
GGTGCCCGCGCTTTTGAGGATTGTGTGCTGTTCAACTGGGCCGCCAGCGGTGACGCCGCCTCAGCGACCGATTGGCAGGCCCTTCTGGCGCTGGCAAACGGCTGGAGCGCGCCGCAATTCCCCTTGACCGGCACCGACCTGGCGGCAGCCGGCATCGCGCCGGGGCCGGAGATGGGGGAGATTCTGGAACGCCTCAAAGCCTATTGGGCGCGCGAGAATTTTCGCCCCGACCGCTTCATAGGCCCCGTCGTCCAGGCCGATGCCCAGCCCGGCACCGGTTTGCACCACCACCTGATGGCCATGGTGGACGAGTTCATGCACACTGCCCGGCGTCAGGCCGACCCGGTATTCGTGATTCTTGATTTCCCTGGGGATACCGACCAACATCATCCGTCCTCCAAAAGAGATTATACAGGAGTGATAGGAGCCTGTCAGGTTATGGCATAGGGCCAGATGGCCGGATTTAATTGTGCCAGATCAGAAACTGGTATCGACACTCCAAAAACTGTCGTCTACGGGGATCGACTGGCCATTGACGTACGAGGCCTCGTCGCTGACCAGGAACAAGGCCATGTGGGCGATTTCGGCGGAGTGGCCGGGGCGCGCGAGAGGGTTGAGCTGGCCGATCTTGTCTTCGCTGTCTTTACAGCCGTTTGCACCAGGCTGATCACTCAGGCCTTGCTATATGAACATATATGTTCATGTTATGTTCGAAAAATATTGACCTTGTCAGACATCTATGCCAGGGTCGGTTTTAACGAAGGGGCACAACTGCGTCTTGGTGACGGTCTGTGTGAATACCGGGAGGAGGCTGCGTGCGGTTTTGGGGGGGTGGATTTCTGGCGTTGCTGCTGATGGCCCAACCGGTTTGGGCCGGGATCGGGGACAATGAAAAAGAAGAGCCGGGACCGGTCATTCTGGCAGAGACGCACCTGATCCCGCTGGCCGACCGACCGGGCCGGAAATACAAGAAAAGGGATCACGATATTTCCGAGGTGTTCCACCAATTGTACAGCCTTTCGGTATTTAGCCGATACGAAACGATTGATGTCTACCTGACACCGGACAGCATATCTTTCGACTACAAAAATGAGCCGGAACTCTGGATCAGGATATTTGGCCGGTATCGGAAAGCCAGAAAGAATGTCTACTTCTTTGAGCCGGAGCGGTATGAAGCCTCAAAATCGGTTAACAAAAACGGCGGATTGGTCACATGCCAATTTTTTGAAATTGAGATATATCCTGAATATTTTCACGGTAGGTACAGCCTGGATCTGCATTTCGAAAAGTATGAGACTGAAATAAATCCGAAAACCGGGAAGAGAGATTTCTGTGGTGGTTCCAGCTATCACCTGAAAGAACCTGAATAACGACCTGTTCAATTAGAGTTCGAATTGCCGATTTATGGAATTCGACAGTAATTTTCACCAACCGCTCCGATCATTGGAGCGGTTTTTTTTGTGCCGGAATGATTTCGGCTCATGTTTACCAAAGGAGACTGACATGCCAATCAAATCAAAACCAGTCATCATCAATGTCCTACCCCGTGATCAATTTGAAACAAAAATATTTAAACTTCTGGACAAGTCAGAAGGCGATGCCAAGCGCATCTATTCCGATCCCAAGGGCATTCCGACCATCGGTTATGGCACCGCCCTGGTTGTCAAGGGAGCGAACGGCAAATACGCCCTGCACGAGCGGTTTGAAGAAAGACTGAAAACCGCCACGGGAAACCCGAAGCTGGCGCTTACGACGGAAGAGAAAAAGCGACTGGATTCATCCGTTACGCGAACTCCGCTGCCGCCGAGTTCATGCGCCGCCGTTTGCACCAAACTAATCACGCCGGCCTTGTTATATTAACTTTAATGTTCATGTTATGTTCGAAAAATATTGACCTTGTCAGACATCTATGCCAGGGTCGGTTTTAACGAAGGGGCACAACTGCGTCTTGGTGACGGTCTGTGTGAATACCGGGAGGAGGCTGCGTGCGGTTTTGGGGGGGTGGATTTCTGGCGTTGCTGCTGATGGCCCAACCGGTTTGGGCCGGGATCGGGGACAATGAAAAAGAAGAGCCGGGACCGGTCATTCTGGCAGAGACGCACCTGATCCCGCTGGCCGACCGACCGGGCCGGAAATACAAGAAAAGGGATCACGATATTTCCGAGGTGTTCCACCAGCTATACAGCCTTTCGGCGTCTAACTGGTATGAAACGATTGATGTCTACCTGACACCGGACAGCGTATCTTTCGACTACAAAGAAGATCCGGATGCCTGGATCAGGATATTTGGCCAGTATCGAAAAGCCAGAAAGAATGTCTATTTTTTCGAACCGGAGCGGTACGAAGTTTCAAAATCGATTAACAAAAGAGGCGGATTGAATGGGTGCCAATTTTTTGAAATAAAGTTGATCCCTAATTATTTTAATCGCAAGACTTTCCTGACCATATTTATCGATGGGTATGAGACCGAAATTAACCCGAAATCAGGGAAAAGAAATTCCTGTGGTGGTTCAGGCTATCACCCAAAAAAACCTGAATAGCACCCTGTTCAATTAGATTTAGATCTGCCGATTTTTTATATTTCGGTAGCACCTTTCACCAACCGTTCCGATCTTCGGAGCGGTTTTTTTGTGCCGGAATGGTTTCGGCACACTTCAAGCAAAAGGAAATTAACAATGCCCACCAAATCAAATCCAATCATCATCAATGTTTTGCCTCGCGATAAATTTGATTCAAAAATGTTTGAACATCTCGAAAATTCAGAAAATAAGGTTGACCGAATTTATTCCGACTCCAAGGGAATCCCGACCATCGGTTATGGCACGGCCCTGGTTGTCAAAGGATCGAATGGCAAATACGCCCTGCATGAACGGTTTATCGAAAGATTACGGACCGCTACGGGAAATCCGAAGTTAGCGCTGACAACGGAAGAGAAAAAGCGCCTCGATTCATCTGTTGTCGCCTTGAACAAAGGAGACAGTGAAAAGGCCAAAGAATTGATTCCACAATTTAATGACCAAAATATTGACAGCGGTAACAACAAATTTTCCTTCAAGGCTAATTCCGAAGGCATGAAGCGAGTCGCACTGGGAGATTTAGGCCGGGCCAAGGAATCCGTTCTGAATGATATCGAGGTGGCGGCGCGGGAACAGGGCAAGTCGCCCCGCCAGATCAGCGCGATCAGGTCGCAGTTCGAGAATTCCGAAGAAATGGTCGGGATGGCGTCGTTCAAATACAACGCCGGGGCCAACGCGAAAATGCCCAAAACGGCGACGGCGCTAATGACCGGTGACCGGGCCGAGGCGGCGTTCGAGATGATGTACCGGTCCAACGAGGAAAAAAACAAGGGCCTGGCCAAACGCCGAGTTGCCGAGGCCAGGTTTATGACGAAATCGTTCAGCGAGGACGAAAGGAAAGCCTACGACAAACTGGTCGAAGATCGCGCTAACGAGGTCTCTGACTATCAGGACAAGACCGGTCGCAAGGAAGGGTTGTTTGACGAGAAAAAAACGGATTTATCCGAAGACCGGGTGAAACTTGCCGCCGATATGGGCCGGGACGATGGGCCGATGGCCGAGATCAGCCTGAAGCCAGGCGCCGATCTGACCAAATCGGAAGTTCGACAGGTCATGGCGGAGCGCGTGGATTTGCCCGAAGGACCGCAAAAAGACCGCCTGGTGCGCCTTGAAAAAGAGCACTTCGACGGGGTCTATGGCACCGGCCCGGTACAGACCGACGGAGCCGGGCGGACAATTCCGCCCCGTGCAAAAATACAAACCATGGAACAACCGGCTCCGGCCAGGGCGACATCGGGTAAAACAGTTGGTCAGGCCATGGCCAGGTTTGGCCATAAACTGGCGACAGGCAATAGCGATGACAACGGCATCAAGACCGCCAGAGATTTTCAATCCGGGCTTAACATGATTAAAGGCAGGGCGACGCCATCGCTGTTTGATAAATTGAAAATTGATGGCCAGATTGGTCCGAAAACCCGCCAGGCGGCGCGCACAGTCCTGATTAATCTGCCATCTGGCAGTCTTGAGAACGGCCTGGCGTTAGGTCGTTGTATACTTGCCCCTGCGGGCGCGCTCGTCGCGCTTGCCAGGCCTCTGGAAGTCTGACTAAATATGGCAACAGGAACCAGCCTTGCAGGATCGAACTCCTGCTTCTCATATACAGTCGGACTTCCAGAGGCCTGGCAAGGGAGGCGAAGACGACCGCCCGCAGGGGCAAAAAAACCCCTGCCTATTGTTGGTGGATAAGATTAGCCAGCAGCTTGATACCGGGCTCTATCTTTTCCAGCGGCAGGGATGAAAATCCCAGCCGTAAAAAGTTCTGCGGGGCTTTCTTTGCGGCGAAGTTTATGCCGCCGGGTTCGATCACCACGCCTTCGTTCATGGCGGCGATGGCCAGTTTGGTGGCGTCCAGGTTTTCCGGCCCGCGAACCCAGTAACTGGTGCCGCCGAAGGTTGGCGCACGGGTCGAATCGGGCAAATAAGTGGACAGCGCCCGGCCCATCACTTCCCACCGTTCCCGGTAAGCCCGGTGCAGCCGATGAACCATGGTGTCGTGGTGGCCGAGCGACAGGAACAGGGCGGTGGTGCGCTGGTTGTTGGTCGGCGGGTGGCGGATCATCAACTGGCGCAGGGCCTGGGCCTCGGCGATCAGTTCCTTCGGACCTACCAGGTAGCCCATGCGCAGGCCCGGAAACAGGGATTTCGACAGGCTGCCGATGTAGATCACCCGGCCGCCGTTATCGAGGGATTTGAGCGCCGGGGTGGGTTCGCCCACGTAGTTGGCTTCCGGCTCGTAATCGTCTTCGATAATCAGGAAATTTTTCGTTGCCGCCCGTTCCAGCAAGGCCTGGCGGCGATTTAAGGGCATCGTCGCCGTGGTCGGATGCTGGTGGCTGGGGGTGACGTAAACCAGGTCGCAATTGTCCAGGCGCTGGTCCACGGGCAGGCCGTCCTGATCCACCGGGATCGGTTTCAAACGGGATGTTTTCAGTAGAAAGATATTGCGCATATCGGGGTAACCGGGGTCTTCCATGGCCACGGTCGTGTCCCCGTCGACCAGCAGTTCGGCCAGCAGGGACAAGGCATTCTGGGCCCCGAGCGTGATCAGGATCTGATCGCCGTTGGCGAGAATTCCCCGCCGGGGCAGCAACCGGGTGCGGATTTGCTCGATCAGCACCGGATCATCGGCCCCCAGGGTGTCGGCGGTCCAGGCGGCCAGGCCTTTTGTGCCCAGCGCCTGCCGGGTGCATTCCCGCCAGGCGGCGATGGGGAACAGGGCCGGATCGACCTGACCATAAATAAACGGATAAGGGTAGGACATCCAGTCGGCCGGTTTTTCGCTGTGACGCAGGGCCGAAGGGCGGGTGCGCAACAGGGCCGTCCAGTCGGGGCCGTGATCGCTCGACAGTGCCGGGGCGGCATTGGCAAAAGCGCGGCCTTCGAGAATTTCCGGGTCCACATAAAAGCCGCTGCGTTCGCGGGATTTAAGGTAGCCATCATCGATCAGTCCGGCATAGGCCAGCACCACGGTGTTGCGGGAAACTTTCAGGGTTTTGGCCATTTTGCGGCACGACGGCAAGGGTTCTCCCGATGGCAACTGACCACCAAGAATGGCCGATACCAGCATTTGCCGAATTTGCGACTGGATGCTGACTTGGGGCTTGCGACTGAGGTGAAATAGCGAATCGCGCACGAAGCTGGCCTAATCAAAACGCGGGAATTGGCACTAGGGCGAAAGTGGGCGAAAGCCTACGTTGTTTAACCTTGGCGGGCAAGCCACCGCTATGATCATTTCAACGGGAGGCTACCCTTATGCAATACCAGACCAACACCCTGGAACATCACTGGATGCCGTTTACCGCCAACCGGGATTTCAAGGCCGAACCACGCCTGGTGGTGCACGGCAAGGGCATCAACTACACCGATCATAATGGCAACAAGGTGATCGACGGGGCCTCGGGCCTGTTCTGTTGCGCCGCCGGGCATGGCCGCCAGGAAATAGCCGATGCGGTGGCCAAACAACTGATGGAAATCGACTACAGCCCGCATTTTCAGATTGGCTCGCCGCCATCCTTCGAACTCGCCCGCCGGGTCGCCGCCCTGACCCCGGACGACATCAATCATGTGTTCTTCACCAATTCCGGATCGGAAAGCATCGATACCGCCCTGAAAATCGCCATGGCCTATCACAGCGCCCGTGGCCAAGGCCATCGCACCAAATTCGTTTCCCGCGAACGGGCCTATCATGGGGTCAATATTGGCGGAACGTCCCTGTCGGGCCTGATGAAAAACCGGGAAATTTTCGGTTCCGTCATGCCGGGTGTGGTCCACATGCGCCACACCTGGTCGGCCGATGCCCGCTTTACAAGAGGACAACCGGAATTCGGGGCCGACCTGGCCGACGATCTGGAACGCTTCGCCCAGTTACTCGGGGGCCAGAACATCGCCGCCTGTTTCGTCGAACCGATTGCCGGGTCGACCGGCTGCCTGGTGCCACCGAAGGGCTATCTGGAACGGTTGCGGGACATTTGCGACACCTATGGAATTTTGTTGGTGTTCGATGAAGTGATCTGCGGATTCGGTCGTTTGGGTGTGCCGTTTGCCGCCGATGCCTTTGGCGTCACTCCCGATATCATGACCATGGCGAAAGCCCTGACCAACGGCGTGCTGCCCATGGGCGCGGTCGCGGTCAAGGATGAGATCTATGACACCATTGTCGACGGGGCACCGGACGGGGCGGTCGAATTTTTCCACGGCTACACCTATTCGGGCAACCCGGCATCCTGCGCAGCCGCCCTGGCGACGCTCGATATCTACCAAAAAGAAAACCTGTTCCAGCGCGCCGCCGACATGAGCGATTATTTCCTCGATGCGGTTTATGGCTTGCAGGACCTGGAATCCGTTGCCGACATTCGTGGCTACGGCATGTTGGCGGGCGTCGATATTGCGTCCAAAGAAGCCCCCGGCGCGGTCGGCACCCGGTTGATGAAAAGCCTGTTCGCGGGCGGCTTGCATGTCAAATTCACCGGCGACTGTGTGCTCATTGCGCCGCCCCTGATTGCGCAAAAGAGTGACATCGACGATATCACTGGTATTTTGCGCGACGCTTTGAAAAATCTGTAGACCTCTGTAGACCCTGGAGAAACGTTAAATGACCAAAACCCTGACCCATTTCATCGATGGCAAGACCATCGAGGGCGCCAGTGGCCGTTTCGGCGACGTGTTCAATCCGGCGACCGGCGATATCGCCTGTCAGGTGCCGCTGGCTACCGCTGATGAAGTGCGCTCCGCCATCGCCTCATCGGCCGCCGCCCTGCCGGCCTGGGCGGCGACGCCGCCGGCAAAGCGGGCCCAGGTGATGTTCAAGTTCAGGGAACTCTTAATGACCCATACGGACGAACTGGCCGAATTGCTGTCGGCCGAACACGGCAAGACCCTGGCCGATGCCAGGGGTGAGTTGGGCCGGGGCATCGAAGTGGTCGAATTTGCCTGTGGCATTCCGCATTTGCTGAAAGGCGAATTTTCGGAAAACGTGGCCGGTAACGTGGACACCTACTCTGTTCGCCAACCGGTCGGCGTGGTCGCCGGGATCACCCCGTTCAACTTCCCGGCCATGGTTCCCATGTGGATGTATCCGGTGGCCATCGCGTGTGGCAATACGTTCGTGCTGAAACCCTCGGAACGGGACCCCTCCGTGGTCTTGCGCATTGCTCAATTGTTGACCGAAGCGGGCCTGCCGGACGGTGTTTTGAATGTCATCAACGGCGACAAGGAAGCGGTCGATACTTTGCTCAACGACCCCACCGTCAGCGCCATCAGCTTCGTCGGTTCGACCGCCATCGGTGAATACATCTACCAGACCGGCTGCGCCAACGGCAAACGGGTACAGGCCTTGTGCGGGGCCAAGAACCACATGGTGGTGATGCCCGACGCCGATATGAACCAGGTCACGGATGCCTTAATGGGGGCCGGATATGGCTCGGCGGGTGAACGCTGCATGGCCATTTCCGTCGCCGTCGCCGTCGGTGACGATACCGCCGACGAACTGATCAAACGCCTGGCCCCGCAAGTCAGCGCCCTGAAGGTCGGTCCCTACAGTGATGCGGAATCCGAAATGGGCCCGGTCATTTCTCGCGACAGCGAAAACCGCATTAAGGAATACATCGAAGCCGGTATCGCCGCCGGTGCCGAACTGGTCGTCGATGGCCGCGATGTGTCCTTGCAGGGTTACGAGAACGGCTATTTCGTCGGCGGCTGCCTGTTCGACCGGGTGACCAGGGATATGTCCATCTATACGGACGAAATTTTCGGTCCCGTGTTGTCGGTGGTGCGGGCCAAAAGCTTCGATGAAGCGCTGGAACTGGTCAACGATCACGAATATGGCAACGGTGCCGCCATCTTCACCCGCGACGGCGATGCGGCGCGCAATTTCACTTCCAACGCCCGCATCGGCATGATCGGGGTTAATGTGCCGATCCCGGTGCCGGTCGCCTATCACAGCTTCGGTGGCTGGAAACGTTCGTTGTTCGGCGATCATCATATTCATGGCATGGAGGGTGTACGTTTTTATACCCGCCTGAAAACCATGACCACCCGCTGGCCCTCTGGCATCCGCCAAGGGGCTGAGTTTAATTTCAAGCGGGGCAGCGAGCACTGAGCCACAGTCCGACCGGTTAGCGCGTCGAAAAAATGAGTTGCCTCAGGCAAGTGAACCGGGAGTTTTTTCGCCACGTCGGTTTTTCGCCAGGAAACCGATGGTCGATAGTGCTGAGTATGTAATACCATGGGGCACTCGGTTTCAGGGTCTTTTTGAAACCCATACTATCGGCTTTGGTCTGCATCGGCCTATAACTCCATGTTGATAAGGCATAAACAAGGGTAAGGAGATGGTTAATTGGTACAGATAGATCCAGATCAGTTTTTGCTGATTGTGCTTGCCGTGATCGTTTTTTCGATTGTCGGCATAAGGGCTCTCATCAAATTCATTCGTCGCAACCGTCGGGACGACTGACGCGGGCATCGGCCATCGCGGGCGCATCAGGTCTCTGAAGTTCCGGTTGCCAAAATTTCCGAACGCCGCCCCTTTTCGGCCCAGTGCATCAGGCCCAGCGCGATGGCGCTGAACAGGCCGAAGCTGCCGACCAGGGGCAGCACCGTGCCATCAAACATCTGGCCGACGATTGTGCCCAGGGGGACTGAAACAAGGGTGGTCAGCGAGCCGATCACGGCGGCCCCGGTGCCGGCGATATGGCCCATAGGTTCCATGGCGAGTGCATTGGTGTTGCCAAACAAGACACCGAAACACATGAAAGCGGTAAAGAAATAGGTCATGTTCAGCCACAGAGCCGGTATGCCTCCAACCATCAGGACGTAAACAAAGAAGGCTATGGAAATCGTCGTCAGGATAACCAGCGCGTGGTGAGATAGCAGCCGCATACCGAATTTTATCACCATGCGCCCGTTGATCACCGACGTGACGCCAACGGCCAGGGCCAGCACGGCGAAATAGGCCGGGAACAAGTCGACAATGCCGTAGGTCACGGCGAACATCTGTTGCGCCGATGTCAGGTAGCCGACCAGCGCGCCAAAGACCATCCCGGCGACCAGGGTGTAGCCAAGGGCGATGCGGTTGCCGAGGGTTTCCTTGATATCGGCCCAGATGCCCGACAATGAAAATGGCGTACGATGGTCAACCGGCAGGGTTTCCGGCTGGCGCACGGCAAACCAGGTCCAGGTCAACATGGCCAGGACCAGGAAGGCGACGAAAATACCGCGCCAGTCCCAGACCATAATGATGCCCTGGCCCAGGGCCGGGGCGACCGCCGGGACCAGAATGAAAATACCCATGACAAAGGACATGATACTGGCCATTTCCCGGCCTTCGTAACAATCCCGCACCAGGGCCACGCAAACGATGCGCGGACCCGCCGCGCCCAGACCCTGCAACACCCGACCGGCCAGCATGATGTCGTAATCGGTGGCGAAAATCGACATCACACAGCCGATGATGAAAATCACGTAGCCACCATAAATCGCCGGTTTACGCCCGATACTGTCCGACAGGGGGCCGTAGATGATCTGGCCCACGCCGAGGCCGATGAACAATGCCGAAATGACCAGTTGCCGGTCGTTTTCGTTTGCCACGCCCAGATCCTGGCCGATGGCGGGCAGGGCCGGCAACATGGCGTCGATGGACAAGGCCACAATGGAAATCATGAAGGCCATCAGGGGCACGAATTCACCCATGGCCAGGGCCGGTTTGCTTTGAATGTTCACGGGAATCTGTCTCCTCGTCGGCCACGATAAGGGCAGATGACTTATTTTTCCATTTGCATTGTCAGTAATCGGGCCTAATGGTTTATTTTTTGGTGTTCGCGAGGGGGGCGGCCATGTCGAAACAATTTCCAACTCAGGCCCGGGTCGTCATCATCGGTGGTGGCATCATCGGCTGTTCGCTGGCCTATCATCTGATCAAGCGGGGCTGCTTTGATGTAGTCCTGCTTGAACGTAAACAACTGACTTCGGGCACCACCTGGCACGCCGCCGGGCTGGTCGGCCAATTGCGCGCCACCCGCAATCTGACCCGCCTGGCCCAGTACACCACCGGCCTGTTCGCCGACCTGGAAACGGAAACCGGCCAGGCCACCGGGTTCGCCCAGCATGGATCGCTGTCATTGGCGACCCATGAAGGCCGGTTCGAGGAACTAAAGCGTGGCGCTTCCATGGCCCGCTGTTTCGGCCTGGAGGTCGAGGTTATTTCGGCCCGGGAAGCGCAAGCCAAATGGCCGCTGATCAACGTCGATGATGTGGTTGGCGCGGTGTTTCTGCCGAAAGACGGCAAGGTCAATCCCATTGATGTAACCCAGGCCCTGGCCAGGGGGGCGAGGACCGGCGGGGCCAGATTTTTCGAAGACACCAAAGTCACCGCCATCGACCAGAAAAATGGCCGTGTCTACGGACCGGGGCCATATTGCGGCTGAATTCGTCGTCAACTGCGCCGGGTTGTGGGGCCATCAAGTGGGCCGCATGGCCGGGGTCAATGTACCCCTGCACGCGGCCGAACATTTCTATATTGTCACCGAGGCCTTCGATGGCATGACGTCGGGCCTGCCGGTGCTGCGCGACCCGGACAACTGCGCCTATTTCAAGGAAGACGCGGGCAAATTGCTGCTCGGGGCGTTCGAACCGGTGGCCAAGCCCTGGGGCATGAAATCCATGGGCGGCATTCCCGACGATTTCTCGTTCACCCAGTTGCCTGACGATTTCGACCACTTCGAACCGATCCTGGAAACCGCCATGCGCCGTCTGCCGGCCCTGGAAAATGTCGGCATCCAGTTATTTTTCAATGGCCCGGAAAGCTTTACGCCCGATGATCGTTTCCTGCTCGGCCCGGCCCCGGAGGTCGGGAATTTCTTTGTCGCCGCCGGTTTCAATTCGACCGGTATTCAGTCTTCCGGCGGTGCCGGCAAGGTGCTGGCCGACTGGATTCTGGATGGCCACCCACCGATGGATTTGTGGGATGTGGAGTTAAGCCGCATGTTGCCGTTCCAGGGCAACGCCAAATACCTGCACGACCGCACGGTTGAATCTTTGGGCCTGCTGTACGCCATGCACTGGCCGTTTCGCCAGGTCACATCGGCCCGGCCCGTGCGCACCACGCCCCTGCATGATCGTATGAAAACCGCCGGGGCCTGCTTCGGCGAGGCCGGGGGCTGGGAACGGCCCAACTGGTTCGCCCCCGATGGCGTTACCCCGGAATACCAGTATTCCTACGGGCGGCAAAACTGGTTCGACCATTCGGCGAGCGAACACATGGCCGTGCGCCAGGCCGTCGGCTTGCTCGATCTGTCCACCTTCGCCAAGTTCCTGTTGCAGGGGCGCGATGCCGAAGCCGTGCTCAACCGGGTCTCGGCCAACGACATCGCGGTGGATGCGGGCCGTATTGTCTATACCCAATGGCTCAATGACCGGGGCGGCATCGAAGCCGATTTGACCGTCACCCGCATCACTGATGACAGCTTCATGATCGTCACCGCGTTTTCTTCCCAGACCAAGGATTTCCACTGGCTGCAAAGCCACATACCGGATCAGGCCCACGCCATTCTGACCGATGTCACCTCGGGCACGGCGATCCTCGGGGTCATGGGGCCGCGCGCAAGGGACCTGTTGCAGTCCCTGACCCCGGATGATCTTTGCAATGACGCTTTCCCGTTTGCCAGCAGTCGCAAGATCGAACTGGGCTACGGCCATGTGCGGGCCTCGCGCATCACCTATGTCGGCGAACTGGGCTGGGAACTGTACATCCCGGCGGAATTCGCCACCGGCATTTACGACACAATCATCGCCGCCGGAAAAGACCATGGCCTGAAGCACACCGGTATGCACGCCATGAATTCCCTGCGCACGGAAAAGGGCTACCGCCACTGGGGCCACGACATCGCCGATGAAGACACGCCCCTGGAAGCGGGCCTGGGGTTCGCGCTGGCCTGGGATAAACCGGGCGGTTTCATCGGTCGCGAGGCCCTGTTGGGGCAACGGCAAAACGGGGTCAAACGAAAGCTGGTGCAGTTCGCCCTCGATGATCCCCATGCCCTGCTCTATCACAATGAACCGATCTGGCGCGACGGCGACCTGGTCGGCCATATCACCTCGGGCATGTACGGTCACGCCCTGGGCAAATCTCTCGGCATGGGCTACGTGGAAGATGAAAATGGCGTCGATGCAAGCTTCGTCAACGG
>CBFDVE010000030.1:0-12788 GCA_965613205.1 uncultured Rhodospirillaceae bacterium | reverse complement strand
GATCGACGCCAACAAGTAATTCCGGCACGATTTCGATGGCGGTTGCGATGAACAATAACAAATACGACGTGATAATCGTCGGCGCCGGAATTGTTGGTGCCTGCATCGCCTTCGATTTGTCGAAACGGGGCCGGAAAACCCTCAATATCGACATGCTCCCGGCCGCAGGTTACGGATCGACCAGCTATTCGTGCGCCATAATCCGCACCCACTATTCCAATCTGGATAGCACAGCCCTGGCCTACGAAAGCTATTTTCACTGGCTCAACTGGGCCGATTACCTGGGGCAGAAAGACGATCACGGGTTGGCCAAATTCCACCACACCGGCTGCCTGGTCATGAAAACAGAAGGCAACCAGGGGCTTAACCCCATGACGGCGCATATGAAAACCCTGAATATTCCCTGGCAGGACTGGAGCGTCGCCGACATTCTCGAAAAATTTCCGTTCCTGGACCTGCGCACCTACGCACCGCCCAAATTGCCCGATCATGCGGATTTCGCCGAACCCAGCGGTGGTCAAATTGCCGGTGCCATGTTCTTCCCCTGCGCCGGTTACATGAGCGATCCGCAACTGTGTACCCAGAATGTTCAGGCCGCCGCCGAAGGGCACGGGGCGGAATTTCGCTTCAACACACGGGTCGCGGAAATTACCAAGGAAAACAACAGGGTAGGCGGCGTGGTTATGGAAAATGGTGATCGGTATCTGGCCCCGGTGGTGATCAATGTGGCCGGTCCTCATTCCAGCAAAATCAATGATATGGCCGGAGTTAGCGGCCAGATGGCGTTAACCACACGGGCCCTGCGGGAAGAAGTGGCCCAGGTCGATGCGCCGCAGGGCTTCGATTTCGAACATGACGGAGTGGTCTATTCCGATGGCGATGTGGGCTGTTATGCCCGGCCCGAAATCGGTAACCGCATGGTGGTTGGCGGCGAAAATCCGGCCTGCGACCCGGAAGTTTGGGTCGATGCCGACGATTATTCGCAAGATCTGACCGATCAGGCGCGCAACCAGGTCATGCGTCTGGCGCAACGTATGCCGTCTCTCGGCATTCCGGGAAGGGTCGCCGGTATTGTCTCTTGTTACGATGTGACGCCCGACTGGATTCCCATCTATGATCGATCCCTAGTGGATGGGTTTTACATGGCCATCGGCACCAGCGGCAACCAGTTCAAGAACGCCCCCGTTGTCGGCGCCATGATGGCCGATCTGATCGAGGCCTGTGAAAAAGGTCACGATCACGATAATGACCCGGTTATTTTCCATTTAAAGCGCCTGAACAGGCCGTTAAGCATCGGTTTTTTCTCACGAAACAGGGAAATAAACATGGAAAGCAGCTTTTCCGTGCTGGGGTAACCACTTTAGCAATGAAACGTCTTGTTTTTGGCTATTTGTGGTCGTTTAGGCCAGTTTTTGCCGAATAAATGGAACTAATTTTAATATTAGCATTTTATTATATTAAAGTGTCTGCTATGGTGTGTGCCTCAGGCGATCACATTTGAAGGGGTCCAGGGCGTGTCCAGAAATCATCCGATAGTTGCCGTTACCGGTTCATCCGGGGCCGGGACCTCGACGGTCAAAGACGCTTTTGAGCACGTTTTTCGCCGCGAGGGAACCAATGCGGCGGTGATCGAGGGCGACAGTTTTCATCGCTATAACCGGGCCGAAATGAAAATCGCCATGGCCGAGGCCACCGAAAAGGGAAACCTGGATTTCAGCCACTTCGGTCCGGATGCGAATTTATTTTCCGACATCGAAAACCTGTTTAAAACCTACGGTGAAACCGGGTCCGGGAAACGCCGCCTGTATCTGCACAATGACGAGGAAGCCGCCGCTTATGACGGGGTCGGCTCCGGTGAATTCACCCCCTGGGAGGATATTCCGGAACAAACGGATTTGCTGTTTTATGAAGGCCTGCACGGTGGCGTGGTCACCGCCGGGGTCAATGTGGCCCAGTATGTGGACCTGAAAATCGGTGTGGTGCCGGTGATTAACCTGGAATGGATTCAGAAAATCCATCGCGACACCAGCCAGCGGGGCTATTCGGGCGAAGCCGTGATGGATACCATTTTGCGGCGTATGCACGACTACGTTCACCACATTATTCCCCAGTTCAAAAGTTCAGACATCAACTTTCAGCGGGTGCCGATTGTCGATACATCCGACCCCATTATCGCCCGTGATATCCCGACCCCGGACGAAAGCCTGGTGGTGATCAGATTCCGCAGTCCCGATGATTTCGGCGTCGAATTCCCCTATCTGCTACAGATGATTCAGAATTCGTGGATGTCCCGGCGCAATTCCATTGTCGTTCCCGGCGGCAAGATGGGGTTGGCCATGGAGTTGATCCTGCCACCAATCCTGCGCCAGTTGATGGCCGGCAAGGCCAGAAAATAAGTGTCTGCCCGGCATCCCATTCTGACTGTCGTGCGTCCTTCGGGGGCGGGAACGCCTATGGTACGGGACGCCTTCGAACATGTTTTCCGTCGCCAGAGCATTTCGGTGGCGCGGGTTGAAGGCGAAAGCTATCACCGTTTCAGCCGCTCCGATATGATCGATGAAATTACCAGGGCGGCGGATCAAGGCGACAATAATTTCAGCCATTTTGGTCCGCAAGCCAACCTGTTCAACGACGTACAGGATTTATTCAAATCCTATGGGGAAACCGGCGCAGGCCAAAAGCGCCGTTATCTGCATTCCGTTGATGACGTTGCCAACTATGGATCACCAGACCTGAAGCCGGGCGAATTTACGCCCTGGGAGGATTTGCCGGGCGATACGGACATGCTGATGTATGAAGGCCTGCATGGCTGTGTCGAAGCCGATGGCATCAATCTGGCCCCCATGGTCGATCTGAAAATTGGCATCGTGCCGGTGATTAATCTTGAATGGATTCAAAAAATTCACCGCGACACCAGCCAGCGGGGCTATTCCGAAGATGCGGTGATTGATACCATTTTACGGCGTATGCACGATTACGTGCATTATTTGATCCCCCAGTTCCGGCGCACGGATATCAATTTTCAGACCGTGCCCGTGGTCGATACATCTGATCCTTTTGTCGCCATGGATGTGCCGACGCTCGATGAATGCGTGGTTGTCATCCGGTTCAGGGAACCAGACCAGTTCGATATTGATTTCCCCTATCTGATGAGCGAAATCCATGATTCGTGGATGTCCCGGCGCAATTCCCTTGTCGTGCCCGGTGGCAAGCTTGGCCTGGCCATGGAACTGATTTTAACCATGACCCTGTGCCCGATCATCAGGCGTTCGAAAAACCTGTAAAAAAAAACGCGACGCGCCAAATTTGGAACGCCGCGCTTATTATTATTGACTTGGTGGTCAGTCAGATCAGGGGCGAATGTAGCTCCAGCCTTGTTCCTGACGCAAGATCAACTGGACAACGCCGGAAGGAACTATTTCAGCCTGGCTAATCAGTATGACCGGCTTGCCGGTTTTCTTGGCAAACTTTTTCATGGTGTTGCCACAGGCCTTGAAGGAAATGTTATCGAAATTCTGTTCAAACGAACTGATGCGTTTTTGAACTTTCGGGTGCTTGCCGGCGATCAGCATATTCAGGCCGGGGCCATAAGTGACGATTTCGATCAGGGTTTCTTCGCCCTTGGCCTTGAAATAGGCATCGACGTTGGCCGCATTGTTGAGAACCAGGTTCATCCTCTTGGGGTCATTTTCATCGACATGGAAAACAATCTTGTGGACTTTGTCTTCCGATGCCATGGCACCTGTTGACAAAACCCCGGCGGTACCGCCGATGGCGGCAACGATTGCCAGTGTTTGCAATATCTTTTTTAACATTTTAAACCTCTCCTATTGTTTGATAATCGACAAGCTAACAAGCGGTATTGGCTCTGTCGAACAACATTTCGTTGATTATGGCAAAGGCTTCAACGCCAGTTCGGCGCTGGTGGCACTGACGAAGCCATATTTGCTGTAGATAGCCTGAGCCGCATCCGTTGCCAGATAGGCGACGTATTTATCACCGGCGGCTTGATTACGTCCGGTCTTCAACACACCGATTGCATAACCAACCACATCCCCCTTGTTCAGGTTGTCGGCAATAGCCACACCATCGACCTTGCGATTTCTCTTTTTCGCTTCGATAATTTCCGTGGTCCAGACAATGCCTACATCGGCCTCACCCTTTTCAATACGGGTCGGTGTTTCCCGGTGATGGCGCTGGGTGAACCAGGTTTTGCCGGCAATCGCCCAGCAGCTTTTGCACATGGCGTTGGCGGTGATTTTTTCATATAACCCCATGTCTTTCAGCATAGCCGAGCCGTAAAACTTGAAAATGCCTTCGGTCAGGGGATTGGGAAGGGACTTAACCAGATCGTCACGACCCAAATCCATGGCCCCTTTGATATTTTTGGGGTTTCCCGCCGCCACCATCAATTCAAGCTTGTTGTGGGTGTAGATCTTGTAAGTCGCCATGACCCCTTTGCCCTTGAGCTTCTTCAGGTGGCCCAGGTTAACACTGGCGAATACGTCGGGATTTCTGGCCGTATCCTGGCCATTGATCTGACCCTGCTTGAGAATTTGACCTTTGAGAATTTGTCCCGGCGGTATGGTTTCCACATAAGTGCTGGAAATACCAGGGTTTTTCTTCATAAAGTCCGTGATCAATTCATCTATGACCATGAACTGATTGCCGGCCAGATACATGACCAGACCGGCTTTGTATGAATCGCCGATATTGCCGTAACGGATGTGTCCGTCCTGGTAAAATGTGCGGTAATCCTTGTTTTCATCGGTAGCCGAAAACGCAGGCGTGGCGATCATCATGGTGGTGCCGATCAGGGCACCGACCGTAGCGGCTAATTTTAGACTCATTTTGGAATTCCCTCCCTAAAATACAAAACTGTCACGCCAAGACAGTAATGCCCCGATAGCTTGTCCGATATAGGGGATATTCTTCAAACAATTAGGGGAATCCCTTAGTCGGCATCCATGCTCAGGACCATTTTTACCAATGCAGCCAACGATTTAGCCTGCATTTTACTCATCACCCTGGCGCGATGAACTTCGACCGTCTTTTCGCTGATTCCCAGTTGATGGGCGATGTTTTTGTTTGAATCCCCGATAGAGATCATATCCAGCACCTGTTTTTCTCGCGGGGTCAGGGTGGCCATGCGTTCTTTGACCTCGGCCTGTTCGATTTGCTCGATCAGGGATTCAGCGCTGGCCATCACCGCCCGGTTGACCAGATCAAGCAATATCTGGTCGTTGAAAGGTTTTTCAATAAAATCAAAGGCACCGGCTTTCATGGCCCTGACGGCGGTTTGAACATCGCCATGGCCGGTGATGACAATAACCGGAATATCCCAGCCGCGCCGGTTCAATTCGTCTTGCAGTTCAAGGCCGCTGATTTCAGGCATCCGGATATCGGTAATCAGGCAACCGGCCTGACCCGAACTGCAAGTATCGAGAAACTCACCGGCCGAGGAAAATGTCTGGACCTCCAGGTCGACCGAGGAAATCAACCAGTTGATCGACTCCCTGACCGCATCGTCATCATCGATGACATAGACAACGGGTTCAGATTGGTTCATTTTCACCGTCCACAATTTCCACCACAGGCAGAGTAAAGCTTACGATCGCCCCGGCGCCATGAAAATTTCCGGCAACCAGCCGGCCGCCGTGGGAGTCGACAATGGAACGGCTGATCGACAAACCCAGCCCCAAGCCGGTTTCCTTGCTGGTGACGAAGGGATCAAGCATGATGTCGAGGTCTCGGGCGGGGATTCCCGGACCCGTATCAATGACCGAAATATCGATATCACCCTTGTCGGTTTCGACCGTGCGAATGGTCAGCGTGCGCGGGCTGTCGGTCTCGCCACTCATGGCCTCGATGGCGTTGCGCACCAGGTTCAAAATAACCTGTTCGACCTGAACCACATCGATTTCCACTTCCGGCAGGGGATCGGTCAAATCAAGTTCGATGCGGGCGTTCTGGCGGTCGGCGTCGGACTGGATGAATTTAAGAGTCTCCCGAATGACCCGGTTGATATCATCGCGCACCCGCCGGGGTTCTTCCTTGCGCACAAAAGTCCTGATCCGTTTGATGATTTCACCGGCCCGGGTCGATTGGGCGGCGACCTGTTCCAGGGCCGAGATCAATTCCGCCGGTTCGGCGCGGCCCTTGTTGATGCGGCGAATACAACCCTTGGCGAAATTGGCGATGGCCGACAGGGGCTGGTTCAACTCGTGGGCGAAGCCCGACGCCATTTCCCCCATGGTGTTCAAGCGGTGGATATGGGCCAGTTCGGCGCGCCTCAGGATGGCATCTTCCTCGGCCTTGCGACGGACCACAATCTGGTGCTCCAGCTCGGCATTGGAAGCCGATAACTCGCGGGTTCGCCGGGTCACCAGCACACCCGACCATGACGCCCAGATGACAATCATGATCAGCACCACAAGAGCCAGCACCAGCCACAAGCCATATTGACCGAACAGATCGGAAAACGTGATTTCGCCAATATCTTCGTAGGGACCGATGCGAAGTTCGCGAAACAATTCGTGTACCGGTTGATAGTCCAGTGGCACGGTCCAGCCACCGTAACGACCGGCCAGTGCGGCGGGGTCATTCCTGGCCATACTGAGCAGGCTGATGGCGACTTTCTGGGCCAGATCCTGATCCGTTTGCTTGAGGCGGGCAAAAGGCCATTCCGGATAGAGCCGGGTGCTGACGGCATAAGGAAATCCGGGGTGCTGGCGGGGATTGAGTATGCGGAAGTCTTCGATTTGAATGAGCCCTTCATTGGCCATGTTTTCCAGCGTATTGGTGCGAAAAGTGGCGGCGTCGATGTCACCGTTGAGGACGGCAAAGGCCGCCTTGTCCTGGGGGAAACCGCTGAATTCCAGGCGCGAAAAATCCGTAAACGGATCGATGCCGTGGTTTTTTAATTCGCGCCAGGCCATCTGGAAGCCGCCGAAACCATTTTTCTTGATCGCCATGAAGGATTTACCAGCCAGGTCTTTGATCTCTTTTATGTCGTCCCGGTCGGCCCGACTGAAGATGACGGCACCGAACACATTGCCGGCCTGGACAGAGACCGGTGTCTGCAATGTGGCGATGCGGGTGATGCCGAAATTGGCCTCCAGTTCAACATAATTGCCGGTATTGGTCAGGACAAAATCAACCTGGCCTTCGGTCACCACCTTTTTCATCTCTTCCAGGGACAGCGGCACCATCTCGAAGGAATAGTTGGGGATTGTGCGTTCCAGATAATCCGCCGTCGCCGACCAGCGGCTAAGCGCCTGTTCGATGCCGCGAAATGCCAGCACGGCTATTCTGGCGCGGGTGATCTGGTGTTGATCGGCTTGCTGCGCCACGGCGGCGGTGACCGGGACCAGCAACAAGGCCACAAGGCAAAGCACAAAATGGGTCTGGGTCGATTTGTTCATGGAGTCCGGTCAAACAAAGGCAGCCGTATTACCGGGATAAAATACATGATATGGTCGCTTAATCATACTACCAGCCAGTGGAAATCACTATCGTGCTAGAGCAGATCGTCGAAAACGAACCCACCGTGCGCCTGAGTTTTTTTGTCGGCATGTTTGCCGTCGTTATTGTCTGGGAAATCCTGTCGCCGAAACGATCAAGGCTTTACAGCCGCTGGCGGCGCTGGCCGTCCAATCTGGGCATTGTCGTCTTAAATACCCTGCTGGCACGATTGATGTTTCCCGTCGCCGCCGTCGGCCTGGCCGTTATTGCAGCCAATACCCAGTGGGGCCTGCTGTATCTGGTCGATTGGCCCTTGTGGCTGGAAGTGGGAATTGCCGTGGCCCTGCTGGATTTCGCCATCTATCTGCAACATGTGATGTTCCACGCGGTGCCGGTGTTGTGGCGCCTGCATCGAATGCACCATACGGATCAGGATTATGATGTCACCACCGGGGCCCGCTTCCATCCCATCGAAATTATCCTGTCCATGGGCATCAAGCTGGCCGTGGTGGCGTTTCTGGGGGCACCGCCCGTCGCGGTGATCCTGTTTGAAATCCTGCTCAGCGCCACGGCAATCTTCAACCACGGTAACATAAAAATGCCAAAAGCCATTGATAATATGGTAAGATTGATTGTCGTCACACCAGATATGCACCGGGTTCATCATTCCGTTCTGGTCAACGAAACCAATAGCAATTTCGGCTTTAATCTGCCCTGGTGGGACCGCCTGTTCGGCACCTACCAGGCCCAGCCGAGTGCCGGTCATCACGATATGGTTATTGGTCTGGATGTGTTTCGGGACCCCGAAGATCAGCGCCTGGACGCGATGCTGGTACAGCCTTTCCGGGTCGGTGGCAAATCTTATGCGGTCAACCGTGCCTATGACGACCTTTGTTAAGTTGAATTAATCGTGAGAATTCCTGGATAAACCTTGCAAAAAGTGGCAAGAATATATAAATCCACATTCGAATTATGATTTTTCTGATTGCATCGGCAACTGATTTTCCCCGGTGTACCTGCTTTTAACCGTCAAAGGAGACCACGATGAAATTTGCCACGGGATTTGCCATTGCCGCCGCCCTGACCCTGAGCCTGGGCATCGGTGCCGCCCACGCCGCCGGCGACGCCGCCAAGGGTGAGAAAACTTTCAAAAAATGCAAGGCCTGCCACACCATCAATAAAGGTGGCAAGCATAAGGCGGGGCCGAACTTGTTTGGTGTTGTCGGCAGAAAAGCCGGTTCCACCAGTTTCAAGAAATACAAGGGTCTGAAAGGGTCCGACATTGTCTGGTCCGAAGATAACCTGGACAAGTGGCTCAAGAACCCGAAGAAATTCATCGGCAAGAAAACCTCAATGGTGATTAAGCTGAAGAAGGAAAAAGACCGCAAGAACGTTATCGCCTATCTCAAATCCAAGATGTAAATCGGCGGATCAAATTAGAAATATTCTATTGAGAGACCCCCGCGGGCAATGTGCTGCGGGGGTTTTTTAATACAATTTTCACCACCGGGGCGATACACCTTGGTGTAATATGTGTGCGGTTCGGGGCCGATGGTCCCGGCGGTTTGGTATTATTGGTGAGGATGGAAATTGGCAATGTTGGCTCGACGCAAGTTTATGACGGCGGTGCTGCCCCTGTGTTTGTTTCTACTCGCCGGCTATGGCGGCATATATTCGCCTGCCCAGGCGCAGGAAAATGAACAGCACGCCAGATCCTTCATCGATAGCCTGGCTGGCGATGCGATCAAGGCCCTGACCGCACCGGGCACCACCGACGAGACCCGGTCCGAACATTTCCGGCGACTGCTGAACGATAATTTCGCCGTTAAAACCATCGCTCGCTGGGTGCTCGGCCGCCATTGGAAAAAAGCGACCAAAGATGAACGAGCCGAATATCTGGACCTGTTTGAAGAATTGCTGATCGTCACCTACGTCAGCCGGTTTTCGTCCTATTCCGGGGAAAAACTTGAAATCGAAAAAACCGTCGCCAATGGCAAAAATGACGTGACGGTGTATACCAGCATTATTCGCGATAATTCTCAGCCGCCCCTGCATGTGGACTGGCGGGTTCGCAATCGCAAGAACACCCTGAAAGTGATTGATGTCATTGTCGAAGGCGTCTCCATGGGGCAGACCCAGCGGTCCGAATTCGCTTCCGTGATCCGGCGCAATGGTGGCAAGGTCGAAGGGCTGCTGGCGGTTTTGCGGAAACGGGTCAGCAAAAGTACCTGAAAAGAAATGCCAGATAAAAACGCCGGGTCGGAAAACTTTCCGGTCGGCTCGTGGTTGTTGTCGGCCAGGCTCAGGCCGCACGTTCTGACGTTTTACAATTTCGCTCGCGCCGCCGACAACATCGCCGATTGCCCGGATCTGTCGCGACAGCAGAAAACACACCGGCTTGAAGGATTCGAAAAAGTCCTGCTCGGACAAGCACCGGGTAGCGAGAGCGGGAATGTGGCAAGCGCCATGGCGGAAAGTCTCGCCATCACCGGCATCACGCCCCGGTACTGCCGCGACCTGCTGGCCGCCTTCCGTCAGGATGCGATCAAGGATCGTTACGATGATTGGGCCGATCTGATCGCCTATTGCCGATTGTCCGCAGCCCCGGTGGGGCGCTACATGATCGACTTACATGGTGGGCCAAACGGTGCTTACGGGCCGTCTGACGCGCTCTGCATGGCCTTGCAAATCATCAACCATGTGCAGGATTGCGGTGATGATTACCGTGTCCTGAACAGGGTTTACCTGCCTGCGGACTGGCTGGCCGAGGCCGGGGCAGGGCCGGATGATCTGGCCGCTGGTGATTGCTCTGCCGCCCTTCGCCGCGTGCTGGATTGGACCTTGAGTGCAATCGCTAACCTGTTGGCGGACAGCCAGCCCCTGGGTGGTATGTTGAAATCCCGCCGACTGGCCCTTGAATCCAACGTCATTTTGGCAATAGCTAAGGACCTAAATCGCAAACTTGGGAGTAACGATCCATTGGCGCGCCATGTCACCCTAAGCCCTTCGGAACGCCTGATCGGCGTGATCCGTGGCATCGTCGTCGGGTAATGGCCAGCGCCAGGGACATCATCGCCGCCGAAATACAGGCCCGGGACCTGGTCAGAAATTCACGCTCGTCTTTTTACTGGGCCATGCGGATTTTGCCTGCCAACAAACGCCAGGCCATGTATGCCATTTACGCCTTCTGCCGGATCATCGACGATATCGCCGATGGTGCTGGCCAGGAGCTTGAAAAAAGGGCGCGGCTGAATTTCTGGCGTCAGCAACTGGATCAACTTTATCAAGGCAACCCTGGTGAGTTCGTCGGATTGGCCCTGCTACAACCGGTTCGCCGCTACGATTTGCGGCAAGACGATTTCCTGGCGGTGATCGAGGGTATGGAGCGGGACGCGGGACCCTCGGTTCGCATGGCCAATGAAGCCGATCTTCAGGCCTATTGCGATGCCGTCGCCTGTTCCGTCGGTCGCCTGTCTAATCAGGTGTTTGGCATCGACAGAGTGACCGGCGCGGCCATTGCCGGCGCTTTGGGCCAGGCCTTGCAACTGACCAATATCCTGCGCGATGTGGCCGAAGATGCCGCCTGTGACCGCCTGTATATGCCGCGTGACCTGTTGGCCCGCCACGGCATCGAGAGCGACGATCCGGTGACCGTGATCGGCGATCTGGAATTCCCCGCCGCCTGCCGGGAACTGGCCGGGGTGGCGCTCGAACACTACCAGAATGCCGACCGCTTGCTCGACCGGTGCGGACGTAAGCGCCTGCGCCCGGCGGTGCTGATGATGGAAAATTACCGGCGGGTATTGGCAAAGTTGCAACGGCGGGGCTGGCGGCACCTGGATCGACCGGTCAGACTTACCTTGCCGGAGAAAATTGGCGTCATGGTGCGTTATGGGTGGCTGCCTTTATGACCGTCCACATCATCGGTGCCGGTCTCGCCGGTCTGGCCGCCGCCGTCAACCTGACCAGGGCGGGCCTAAGGGTGGTTGTTTATGAACGGGCCGGACACGGCGGCGGACGGTGCCGGTCTTTCCTGTCACCGGCCCTCGGCCGAGCCCTGGACAATGGCAATCATTTGATGCTGTCGGGCAATGACCAGGCCATGGCCTATGTGGAAACCATTGGCGCCAGCGAAACTCTGTGGCGAGCTCCAAGGGCGGCTTTTTCCTTCGCCGATCTGGCGACCGGTCGGCGCTGGTCGATCCGGCCGGGCCGGGGCCGGTTGCCCTGGTGGTTATTGGATAAGAACCGGCGCGTTCCGGGTAGCACGGTGGCACAGCATCTGGCCGCCCTGAAACTGTTGTCGGCGTCGCCCGGCGCGACCGTCGCCGATTGCTTCGATACAGATGGTGCCCTGTACAGGCTGTTTGTTGAACCGCTGGCCATCGCCGTGCTCAATACCGACCCGCAGGAAGGTGCGGCCAGCTTGCTGGTGCCGGTATTGAAACAGACTCTCGGTCGTGGTGCTGCCGCCTGTCTGCCGTGCATTCCAAAACAGGGCCTGAGCGAAACCCTGGTCGACCCGGCCCTGGAATTCATCCGGGCCGGAGGCAATGAAATTCGTTTTCAGGCGCGAGTGAAAAATTTCAGTTTCAGGGGCGACCGGCTGGCGGGTTTCCAGGTCGATGACCAGATGATCGCGCTGGCCGATGACGACAGGGTGATTGTCGCCACACCACCGGACGGGGCAGTGGAGTTAATCCCCGACCTGGTTGTTCCCCGGCAATACCGGGCTATCGTCAATGCCCATTTTGTCTTGCAAGAACCGGTTCGGGAGCCAGGATTTCTGGGCCTGATCAACGGCTTCAGCCAGTGGGTTTTCGTGCGCCATGATATGGCCTCGGTGACCATTAGCGCGGCGACGGACCTTGTCGAGCGGGCAACGGAAGACATCGCTCTCCTGTTGTGGCCGGAAGTCTGTCAGGCGCTGGATTTGCCCGAAGCGCCCCTGCCGCCCTACAGCATCATCAAGGAAAAGCGGGCAACCATCGCCCAGACGCCGGTTCAGGAACGGCTGCGGCCGGGAACGGTGACGAAATGGCGCAATCTCTATCTGGCTGGCGACTGGACCGCGACCGGTTTGCCGGCGACCATCGAAGGGGCCATTCTGTCGGGCAACGGGGCGGCTAGATCAGTTCTCGGGGCAGCTTGAAGGACATGTTTTCGACCTCTCCGGTCAATTCCACGACGCTGACCTCGGCGAATTGGCCAAGCCTGTCGATCAATTCGCGGGTCAGTTCCTCCGGGGCCGAGGCTCCGGCGGTGAGGCCAATGGTTTTGACATTTTCCAACCATTCGGGTTGCAGGCTGTCGGCATCGTCGAT